>JAIOOZ010000387.1 GCA_021414185.1 Betaproteobacteria bacterium | reverse complement strand
GATAAAGCTCGCGAGCACGATACCGGCATCGACCGCCGAATTCATGAACGCGTCGAGATGATCGTTGGCAAAAGGCTTGCCGCGCAATTCCGCGACCTGGCGGGTGCGCCTGTTGTTACCGCAAAAAATCAGGAACACGGGTGCTGTCCTCACCCACGGATTGTCCGGGATGAGGTCGGCCATTGCTTTGCGCTTGTCCGCCGCGCTGACGTGCACGATATCCGCCTGCTGCAGATCACTTTTCGACGGCGCCGAAAGTGCGCATGCAAACAACAGTTTCAGCAGTGCGGGATCCACCGTCTGCGCGGTGTAACGGCGATGCGAGCGATGTTCGAGCATGCGAGCCAGCGACTCCGCGCCGGGTTGATCGGCAGCGGCTTTGATTTTGTCGCCAAAACGCTCCGCGACCGCGCTTTCGATGCGCGATGTCTTGTCGTTCATGCTATGTCCTGAATTCCAGCCTGACGCCGGCGTAATTGGAAAATTCGCATTTTAAACGTAGCGCAGGCGACCTCGCCTGCATTCGGTGACAGAGCAGGCGGGTCGCCTGCGCTACATGAAACACGATCTAAGTGCCGTACCTGATGGGAGATTTTGCGAGTTTCAATGCGGCCAGGGCGCTGTAGCACGCCAGCCAGGCGGTTTTCGGGTTTTCCGGCGCGGGCACGTTCTCCAGCTTGATGCTGATGTTACCGGTCTTGCCCTTGATCGTTATCTGGTGGGTATTGTGTGTGATCAGCGGGTCGGCGACCACCTTCAGCCGCGTGCGGTCGAAACCGATGCCCGCCATCGACAGCACCGCCGCGATATTCACGTTGGCCGGGAAATGCGGCACCCCTTCGCGCGCGGCGCCATCGAATAAAACGACCGGGGCACGCAGGCCCGCAAGATCTATGTTGAGCTTGCCGACGAAAGGTATGTTCTGCCACGCGGCCGGCGGCTTGGAGACGACGATTTCAACCGACTCAACGCCCGCGATGCTCGCCGCTTTCAGCGCGTCGAGCCCGCCGATGCCGCCCGACGGCACATAGAGCAGCGCGCCGGTCTTGACCGCGCTCGCTTCGAGGCCGGCGCGCAATTTATCGTCGGACAGCGCACCGCCCGACAACACGATGACCGCAATGCCGGCGTCCAGCAGCGGACCGCAATAGCTTCGCACCGCCTCGTGTGATGCGGCTTCGACTACAACATCGGGCTTGTGTTTCAGCAGTTCGTCGAGCGCGGTCACGAACGCGACGCCGTATTCGGCAGCCAGCGGCTTGCCGCGCGACCCACTGCTGCGGCCGACGATGGCTACGACTTCGGCGTCGCCGAGATCGCCGCGCCTGATGTGTTCCAGAAAGAGGCGCGCGATCGTCCCGCCGCCGATGATTGCTACACGCATTGGAGTGCCTATGAAAGAACGACTATTGTGCCACAACGGACGCGCTTTTCAGGCGCGCCCCGCCGTTATTTGGTGAGCGTGCGGCTGGTTTCGCGCACGCAGCGCAGGATGTGCTCGGGCGTTTGCGGCGGGCTGGTGCAACCGGGCGTCAGCATGAGTTTGCGGATGCCGACCTGCTTCACCGCGTCCTGCATTTCGGCGCGGATCTCGGGCAGCGAGCGCTCGGGGATTTTTTGCTCATTGATGCCGCCCATCAGGCATTTGTCGGTCATTTTGCGCAGTTCGGCAAGCGACGGATTGCCGCGCAGGCGGTCGGACACGCTGAACACCTCGACCGGATAGTCGAGCACGCGCCGCATGTCGACGTGGGTGCCGTGCACGTGCAGGATACGCACCATACCCTGCATCGCTTCGCATACCCGCAGATCGAAAGGCCGCAAAAAGGTCTTGAACGTCTCGTCATCGACGCCGCGGTCGCCGGGCGGAGCGATCGCGCCGTTGATCGAATACAGCACGCCGTCGCAGCCCGCGCGCTTCAGTTCCTGCATGTATTCGCACACCGTCTCGGTGATGGCGTTCAGCATGTGCAGCGCTTCGCGCTTGTTGCCGTAGATGATTTTCGCGCTGGCAAACCCGGCCTTGCGCATGACCTGCTGGAACGGGTCAAAAAACGTGTCGATGATGGGCATCTCGGGCCCGAAATCCTTGCGCAGCGCGCGGATCACCTTCAGTTGTTCGGCGTAATTCGGGATGGTGCCCGACAATTTCTCGAACTTGAGCATGTCCTGCGGCGACGTCAGCGTTTCCATACCGGCAGGCAACGGATAGCGATAGTCATGCATCACCTTGCACATGTCCCAGTCGTAGGTGCGCACAAAGGTGGCGTGCCGCCGCGCGGCCTCTTCTCCGGGCAGGGTATCGGTAACGAAATGCACCCACACCGTGCACGGCGGATGATCGACATCGCCGCCATTGACGGCAGCCTCAAAACGTTCGCGTTTGTTCAACTAAGCTCTCCGAAAATCAACTGCGGTTAATCAACGTAATCCAGCGGCAATGCGGTCGTGTATTTGATTTGTTCCATGGCAAAACTCGAACTGACATCGTGCAGCTCGGTAATCCGTATCAGGCGCTTGTATACGGCATCATAACCTTCGATGTCCGGCACCACCACGCGCAGCAGGTAATCGATATCGCCGCTCATGCGGTAAAACTCCACGACTTCGGGTATCTCGCCGACGCCTTTGGCAAAACGCTCGAACCAGGCCGCATTGTGCTGGCTAGTCTTGATCGACACAAATACCGTGACGCCGACCTCGAGCTTTTTCGGGTCGCACAGCACGACCTGCGACCTCGAGCTTTTTCGGGTCGCACAGCACGACCTGCTTGCGAATGACGCCTGCGTCCTTCAGCTTCTGGATGCGGCGCCAGCACGGCGCGGCCGACAGATGCACCTTGGCGGCGATCTCGGCGATCGGCATCGAGGCGTCGTCCTGCAGCAATTTGAGGATTTTCTTGTCGGTCGGACTCATGAAACGGTATTCATTCTATAGGCTTGTTTGAGCAATAATATTCTAATATTTACCTGAAATGAGCAACTAAATGGAAAAATATTCCAACCGCGACAGCGTAGTCTCGCAACTAGCGGTTGGCGCGTCCCGTGCCGCCGGTTACACAGGAACCAACATGAGCCCCTATAAGCTGTTTACCGAACATCCCGCTACGGTCGGCGAAACCTATTTCGAGCATCTGGGCGCGGCGGCGAGCTTCGCGGGATGGATGTTGCTGGCCACACTCGCCTGCGCCATCCACGCGATTTTCCCGTTTTTGTGCGTCACCACCGGCAGCAGTATCATCAAACGTCTGCACGACCGCATGGTCGTAAATCGCACGCGCCTTGCCGGCGTGGCCAACGCAAACTGAAAAACGTGTTACGCCTCCCGCTGCTTCTTCTGCTGGCTGCCGCCGCGCAAGTAACCGCCGCCAACGCAGCCGACTATCCGACGAAGTCCATCCGCTTCATCTCGCCTTTCCTTCCCGGCGGGTCGCAGGACGTGATTGCGCGCATCGTCGGCGGCAAGCTCGCCGAGCGCGTGGGACAACAAGTGGTCGTGGACAACCGCAGCGGCGCCGCGGGCATCATCGCCGCCGAACTGACGGCCAAGGCGCCGCCCGACGGCTATACCATCCTGATGGTGACCGCCGGCCCCATCACCATCGCGCCCAGCCTCAATCGCAAGCTGTCGTTCGACCCGCTGCGCGATCTGGCACCCGTGAGCCAATTGGTGGAAACACCGATGGCGCTGGTCGCCAGCCCGTCGTTCGCCGCGAAATCGGTTGTCGAAGCAATAGCACTCGCCAAAGCCAAGGCCGGACAAATCAATTACGCCTCGGTCGGCAGCGGCAGCATCTCGCATTTGACGATGGAACTCTTCAAGACGCACACCGGAACCGACATGGCGCACGTGCCTTACAAGGGCGCAGTGCCGGCATTTACCGACCTGATTGGCGGCCAGGTGTCCTTGCTTTTCATCACCACCGCATCGGCTCAGCCATTCGTCGCCAGCGGCAAGGTGCGCATGCTCGCGGTGGCGGCGAAAAAACGCTCAGGCATGATGCCCGACGTGCCGACCATGAGCGAAGCCGGCGTTAAAGACTTTGAAGTGCCGGTGTGGGCCGGCGTTTCCACCACCGCGGGAACGCCAACGCCGGTGATCGAAAAACTCTATCGCGAAATGCACGCGGTGCTGCAACTGCCGGACATCCGCGAGCGCCTGGCGCAACTCGGTTCGGAAGTCGTCGCCAGCACGCCAGCGCAATTTGCCGCCCTGCTGAAAAACGACCTCGCGCGCTGGGCCAAGGTGATCAAGACCGCGCACGTGCAGGTCGATTGACGGCTGTCTCAAACTAAATGCGGAACCGCCGATGCACGCCGATGAACGCCGAAAAACCTTGGCGGTTTGATGTTTCATGCCTGTCACCCGGATAGCGAATTACCCTGAGTGCGTATTCCAACAATTCATCTGCGTTCATCGGCGTTTATCTGCGGTTCCATCGTTTTTGGATTGAATAGACTCTAGTCCGCATGGCGCTTGTCGAAGTCCCACACCGCCTCGAACCCCATCAGTTTTGCAAATTCGTTGAAGTTGTATAGCGGCG
>JAIOOZ010000211.1 GCA_021414185.1 Betaproteobacteria bacterium | reverse complement strand
GCCGCCTATTTTCACGACCTCGGCGAAGGCGGCTTTAAGGCTGGCTTCGTCGGTGACGTCGCATGCGACGTCGATAAACTGCCCCGCAATCTTTTTGGCGGCCTGCGTCTCGGGACCTTTGCCTTGGCGCGTGAGGCAGGCCACGGTAAAACCGCGGTGCGCGAGCTCGACCGCAATCGCGGCACCTATGCCGCGGCTGGCGCCGGTGACTGCAATAACTTTGGATTTTGCCATTACTGCCTACCCCATTGGCCACAGAGGGCACAGAGATCACAGAGGTAAAACCCGACAATCGACAAACGAGATAATATGAGCATCGTTCTTATATTCATGTGTTGTTGCATTTTATTTTCTCTGTGTCCTCTGTGCCCTCTGTGGCAAGGCCTTAGAGTCATTTGTCCTTGAACTGCGGCTTGCGCTTGTTGCTGAATGCATCCATGCCTTCGGCCGCATCCGCGGTCTGGAACGCGAGCGTCGACAGGTCCGCTTCGATGCGCAGGCCTTCGTGGACCGGATTGTCGAGCGCGCGCTTGACTGCTTCACGCGCGAAGCCGAGCACCGGCAGGCTGTAGCCCGAGAACTCGCGCGCAAAAGCCACGCCCTGCGCGACTGCTTCGCCATCTATCAGGCGATTCACCAGTCCGCTGCGGGCGGCTTCTTCCGCATCCACCGTGCGCCCCGTCATGATCATTTCCAGCGCACGCGCTTCGCCGATGACGCGCGGCAGGCGCTGCGTGCCGCCGTAGCCGGGAATCAGGCCCAGCTTGATTTCAGGCAGCCCCATCTTCGCGTTTTTGGTCGCGATGCGAAAAGTGCACGCAAGTGCCAGTTCGAGACCGCCGCCGAAAGCATAGCCGTTGATGATGGCGACCGACGGCATCGGCAGCTTGTCGAGTTTGGCGAAAACCGCCTGCCCCATTTCGGCGCCCTGCTTTTGCGCGGTCAGCGGGCGGCCGATCAGTTCCTTGATGTCGGCACCCGCGCAAAACGCCTTGGTACCGGCGCCGGTGATGAGCAGAGCGCGCGCGTCGCTGCCGGCGACCTCGTCGAAAGCGCGGCCGAGGTCCGCAATCAGCGCAAACGAAAGCGCGTTCAGCGCCTCGGGGCGGTTCAGGGTGATCAGCGCGAATTCTTCAACGCGGGTGAGTTCAATTGCCATTGGAACAGAACCTTTTAGCCATTCTTTTTTATACCCCCTTGAGGGGTACAGAGAGCACAGAGGACACAGAGAAGAGCTTCAAGGGTATGAATTGTAATTCCTCTGAGCCCTCTGTGCTCTCTGTGGCTCAAGCTTTTCGTTTTTCGGGAGACACCCAGCGCACTGACGCCGGCTTGAGCTTGCCCGCCTTGGCCATTTCGACCAGTTCGCGCTTCAGTATTTTGCCGCTGGCGGTCTGCGGGAAGGCTTCCATGCAGATGAAATACTCCGGCATATCGTATTTGGACAAACCATGCTCGCCAAGATGGTCGAGCATCTGCCCGGCGTCAAGCTGGGTGCCGTCGCGGGCAATGATCGCCAGGCACACGCGTTCGCCGAGACGCTCGTCGGCGATCGGGAACGCCGCGGCCTTGAGCACCGCGGGATGCTTGACTGTCAGGTTCTCGATATGCGCAGGATAGATATTGTGGCCGCCGCGGATAATGAGGTCTTTCTTGCGGCCGACGATCTGCAGATTGCCTTGGGCGTCAAAACGGCCGAGGTCGCCGCTGAGAAACCAACCGCCAGCGTTGAACGAATTCTCGGTCGCCGACTGGTTGTTGAAATAACCCAGCATCAGCAATCCGCCGCGCGTGCCGATCTCGCCCAGTTCGCCGGGTTTCGCCTCGATGTCAGGGTTTTCCTGGTCCCACAGCCGGGTTTCGTAGCCGCCGCACGCGCGCCCGCATGTCCCGGTAATCACTTCGACGTCGTCGTCGGGCAGCGTGTACTGGTGCGAGCCGTTTTCCGTCATGCCGTAGATGTTCTGCGGCTTGATGCCCATATCGAGGAAGGACTTGGCCGTCTGCGGCGGAATGATGGAGCCCGCCATATAAAACAAGTTCACGTTGCCGAGCTTCGCCATGCCGCGCGATTTCATGTCGGCGAGGATGTCCATAGCGTGCGTCGGCACGCCCATCACGTAAGTGGCGCCGGTCTCGACTATCCAGTCGAGCGGCTTTTTACCGGGCGGCAGATCGTTGACCACGACCTCAAACCCGGCGACCAAGCTTTGTTCGATGGCGACGGTGCCGATGTGATGCGACAGCGGACTGTGGCTGAACAGGATCGTTTTGTCATCGTGATGCCAGTCCTTGACCATCGCGCGGCCGTTCGCGAGCAGCGTGTTGTCCGAATGCAGCACGCCTTTCGGCATGCCGGTCGTGCCGGACGTGAAAGCAAGGTAAACAATCTTGTCCGGGTTGAGGTCGGGTTCGGGCAGAGCGCCGGGTTTGCTGCCAAGCGCGGGGAACTGTGCATATTCGTCCTGCGCCGACGGCGCTCCCGCCGGAAGCATGCGGTATACGCGCTTCATCGCCGGCAGCGCCTTCGCCGCCGCGAACACGTCCGCGCGGTCGGCATCCGAACCATATCCCGCCTGCGCGAACAGCACCGCCGTTTGTATGCGGTCGAGCAACTGGTTGATTTCGTTGACCGTGTAGTTCTGGTGCAGCGACGGATTGCATATATAGCCGTTGCGCGAGCAGGCGAGAAACACCACTGCCGCTTCGATGCGGTTAGGCAGCCAGACGGACACGCGCTGACCGCGCTTCAATCCCGCCGCATGCAGTTCGGACGCCAGCGCATCGACCCACTGTGCCAATTGCGACCACGTAATGCGCCGCTTGCTGTCGCGCAGCGCATACGCCTGCGGCCGCACGCGCGCATGTTCGCGCAGCAGCGAATACAGCGTGTCGCCGCGCCAAACCCCGTTCGCGTAATACTCGCGCGCGGTCTG
>JAIOOZ010000462.1 GCA_021414185.1 Betaproteobacteria bacterium | reverse complement strand
TTGAGCCCGACCTGGCGCGCGACTTTTCCCCATACGCCCATCTCGCGTTTGACGTAGGCCGCGAAATCTTCCGGCGTATTGCCAATCGGAATCGCACCCTGTGTGGCGAATTTCTCCCGGATGTCGGGTAATTTCAGCACGCGCGCGATTTCCGCCTGCAGCCGCGTCACGATTTCCCGCGGAATTTTCGCGGGCGCGAACACGCCGTACCAACCGTAAGTGTCGTAACCCGGTAGCCCCGATTCGGCGAAAGTCGGCGTGTCCGGCAGCCACGGCAGGCGCTGCAGGGACGTGGTTCCGATGGCTTTGAGACGGCCGCTCTTGATATGCGGCAGCACGCCCGGCGGACCGCTGATGAGGAACTGGATCTGTCCGCCGATCAAGTCCGTGATCGCCGGCGCGCCGCCTTTGTACGGAACGTAAGTGATGTCGATGCCGGCGGCGAGCTTCAGCATTTCCATCGAGAGATGTCCTGACGTCAGCGTTCCCGGCGTCCCATAGTTGTACTTGCCCGGGTTCGCTTTGGCGAGCGCGATGACTTCCTTCAGCGTATTGGCGGGCACACTGGGATGCATGGTCATCACGTTGGGTACCGTGACCATCAGCGTCACCGGCGTGAAATCGCGCAGCGTGTCGTACGGCAGATTTTTAAGCACCGACGGGTTGACGACGTGCGGCGTGAGCAGCGTGCCGAACGTGTAGCCGTCGGGCGACGCTTTGGCGATGATGTCGCTGCCGATGACCGCTGCACCGCCGGAGCGGTTGTCGATGATGATCTGCTGCCCCCAGGCTTCGCCGATTTTCTGGGTGACGATGCGCGTGACGAAGTCGCCGCTGCTGCCCGCGGGCACCGGCACGATCCAGCGGATCGGGCGCGACGGATAATTTTCTGCCTGCGCGGCGAAGTTTACGGACGCAATCAGCAGCAGCGTGGCAAAACGAAGCATGGAATTCTTTCAGGCAATTGGGATGGCCTAAAATATCACACGCTTTTAGCGCGAACGACGGATTTTTTTGACCGGTTGCGCGGTGCGCGCGGGCCGCAGCAGTTCGCGCATCGCGCTCATCTGCCAGGAGCGGGTGGCCAGCAGCAGGCTGACCGGAGGCCGCTCGGCGGCGGGCAGTTGCGCGTCTTCCAGATGTTGATCGGAAAACGCGCGCGCCACGCGCTGCAGGCGCTCGACCAGCGCCAGCGTGGAACCGTGCGACAGGCGGCCGTTGAGCAGCAGCATGGTCTCGCCGGGCCTGCCGAAATCCGCCGCAAAAAAATCCGCCGCGTGCCGCTTGAACGCCTGCATGATCGGGCCGTTGGGTATCCATGAGAAAGTCCGGGCCACCAGCAGCTTGATGCGGTTGTTGGGCAGCAGTTCGATGAAGCCGATGCGGTCGAGTCGCGACAAGAGGCCGATCAGTTGCGGCTTGTCGAGTTCGTAGGTCGCGAGTATTTCGTCGAAATCGATCAGGTTCAGCGTCGAGATGGCCGCCACGAAGAGCTGTGGGTCCTCGACGATTTCGGTCTCCTGCTCGTGCGTGAGGCGGGAGATCAGCCGTTCTTCGCGATTGAGCCCGCGCGCCAGTTCCTCGAATTCAATCCCGGTCGCCGTGCAGATGCGGTCGAGCCGCGCGAGCGTGAAGTTGCGCTGCGAGAACATGCGCTTCACGCTGGCCTCGGACATGCCGATCCGCCCTGCGAGCTGCGCATAAGTGATGCCGCGGGCACGCAGGGCGTGTTTCAGCAGGTCGGCGATGGACTGAGCGCGCGACACTGGGTAGCGTCAGCTCACTGACCGACGTGGAGCGTATACATCGAGCCGTCCGAGAACTTGCAGGTTCCCGTGCCCTGGGTCGAGTTGTTCATCGAGTACTGGCAATTCGCATAACCGCCGCGCGTGCCGGCCGCATTGGCAACGCCGTTCTTCTGCCCGCCATAGCGCGTGGCTTCTCCCGCGAACGATTCGCCGGCGCGTATGAACTGGAAGTCGGCGCGGCCGCTGGTGTAAGACGTCACGCTGCCGGCCACCGCGCCGGTCGGTGCGGCGGTGTCGTTCGAGGGATACATGCGCACCGGCACCACCGAAGGTGCGGCCGGCGCCGGCATCACGACTGTCGTTGAATACGACGACGTGGGTGCGGCGTAGGCGGGCACGCCCGGATAGGGCCGGCCGTCTGCCTGCATCGGCACTACGTAGCATCCGCCCAGCACCGAGATCGCGGCGCCCACGGCAAGCGCGCGTGCAAGACGGACAAACGGCCGGCGCGGTTGCGCGGCGGAAGTGACGGGTGCAATCTGGTCATGAGCTTTCAGGCTGTTCATGGCATCTCCTTTTGCGAGTGGGTAACCGGTGGGTTACACCGGATGCCGCTACGGTGTGGGCCGTTTCGACATGCGCAGAAGTATCGCCATGCAATCCCTTGGTGACGAGAAATAAGCGAAAAGTAGCGTAATTTTGCCTAAAAGTATCATTATAAGATACTAATGGTTAAAAAGCGGGAGAGACGTGCTTTGCCGCGAGACGCCAGGCGAGAGACGTGCTTCGCAGAGAGGCGACAGGCGAAAGACGGGAAAACATTAAAACGCGTCTATCGTCTCTCCCGCTTATTCGTCTCTCGCAGTTCCCGCTCAGGCCTTCGTCGCCGCCCCCCGTTCGCGCCGCTCGCGGCGAAAGTGCCAGACCGCCAGTACCAATGCAGCGGCCTGCAGCACGGCGCAAAAATAAAACGGCGCACCGATGCGCCAATCGCCCTTGGGCAAATGCGAAACCACGGTCAACAGCGCCGCGCCGATGGGCGGCGCGAGCACCGCCATCAGGCTGTTCAGCCCGCCGATCGCGCCGAGTGTCGTGCCCTGGCTTTTTTCATCCGCGGCGCCGGACATGATGCTCTGGATCGCGGAGGTGACGGTGGCGCCAAGAATGTTTACAAAAATGATCGCAAACATCATCCAGCCTTGCGTGGCCGCGCCCCACAGCACGTAGGCGAGTGTGGACGACACGAGCCCCAGGACCACGAGGCGCCGCGGGCTGACGAGCTTTAATATTCGCCCGAGCAACAGACCCTGCACGATGGCAGCCACGACACCCACCGCCGCGAGCGACCAGCCGTTTTCAAGCGGCCCCCAGCCGAACTTGAAAGTTGTGTAGAGCACCCAGCACGTGTACATCACGAACTGCGCCAGCCCGCTGCACGCGATCACGGAAACAAGCCGTCCCGCGCCTTTCAACTGCGCCAGCCCGCGCAGCGCGGCGACCGGATTGGCTGCTTGCCATTTAAACGGGCGCCGGCTCTGCGGCGGCAGCGATTCGGGCAGCACGAAACAGCCGTATAGCAGGTTGAGCACGGCCAGGCTGCCGGCCACGTAAAACGGCAGGTGCAGATTGATCGCGCCCAGCAGTCCGCCCATTACCGGCCCGAGAATAAAGCCCACGCCGAACATCGCGCCCAGCATGCCGAAGCGCTTTGCACGCATCGCGGGAACGGTGATGTCGGCGACGTAAGCGTTGGCGACCGATATGTTGGCCTGCATCGCGCCGCCCACCAGCCGCACGATAATCAACATGGCCAGCGAAGTCGCCAGCCCGGTCGCGAAAAAAGTCAGCGCGAGACCGCTGAACCCGATCAGCAGCACCGGGCGGCGGCCGTAGGCATCCGAGAGTGTGCCCAGAATCGGCGAGCCGAAAAAATTGGCGAAGCCGAACGCAAACGTCACCACGCCGTACCAGAACGCCTGGTCCGGTTGCGAATCGGTGAAACTGCCGACCAGCGCCGGCAACACGGGAATGATGATGCCGATCGATATCATGTCGATCAGCGAGGCCAGCATGATGAACGGCATCGCCGCCGTGCGGTTGCCGTGCGCGGCGAAAAGCCTGAAGCCAGTTCTGGATTGCGACATATGCGGAAGGTAGCAGACTTCTCAATCTTGAATCGCAAAAGACGCGAAGCTACGCCTTGAATCTTTAACCGCGAAGGACGCGAAGGGAAGCTTTAGAAAACCCGCGAACCCCGATGCCAGTTTTAGAGTGCGTCGGGCTGAAATCAACTCGCCGATTTTTTATCTCCGTTTGGTTTTCCTTCGCGTCCTTTGCGTCCTTCGCGGTTCAATCTTTTAATGTATCAAAAGAAATGCCGCCACCGGTCCGGTGACGGCACTCTGTATGGCGAATGCTGCGAAGCTTACTTGGCTTGAACCATGATGTCGTTCCTGACCGAGGTCACGCCCTTGGTGTCGCGCGCCAGCTTAACGGCCTGGTTGGCTTCCGCCATGCTCTTGGCGTTGCCGCTAAGTACTACTGCGCCCTTGTCGTCGGTCTCGACTTTGATCGCCATCGCGCTGACCTGCTTGTCCTTCGCGAATTCGGCCTTGATCTTGGTCGTAATCACCGAATCAGTGACGGCTTCCTTGACGCTTTGGGTCGTCGATTTCTCGCCGACCACGCCCGCGACGGGCGCGACCACCACGATGTCGTTCTTGACAGAGGTTACACCCTTGGTGTCGCGCGCAATCTTGACGGCCTGGTCTGCTTCGGCCTTGCTCTTGGCATTGCCGCTCAGTACCACGGCACCCTTGTCGTCCGTATCGACCTTGACGTGCATCGCGCTGACGGTTTTGTCTTTCGCGAATTCGGTCTTGATCTTGGTGGTGATGACGGAATCAGCGACGTTTTCCTTGACGCTTTCCGTCATGGATTTTTTCTCGCCGACCACGATATTGTTCTTGACCGAGATCACGCCGTGTGTGTCGCGCGCAAGTTTGACCGCCTGGTCGACTTCGGCTTTGCTCTTGGCGTTGCCGCTGAGCGTCACGACGCCTTTGTCTTCGGTATCGACCTTGATGCTCGTCGCGCTGACGGTCTTGTCTTTCGCGAATGCGGCCTTGATTTTCGTGGTTATCGTCGATTCGGCGACGTTGTCCTTGACGCTTTGGGTCATCGATTTGTCGGTCTTGTCGGCGGCATAGCCCGCCGCCGGCGCGAGCAACGCGCCGACTACCAGTGTTGTTGCAAGTTTCGTATTCATGATTTGCCTGTATGAGATTGAAAAAGTTTTAGTGCTTGGGAAAATCGTTGAACATGTCTTTGTTGCGCGCTTCCCAGTCCTTGACCTGCTTTTCGGCTTCTTCCCGGGCAATGCCATAGGATTCCTGGATCCTGCCGACCAGCTGTTCGCGCTTGCCGGCGATTTTGTCCAGAAAATCATCGGTCAGCTTGCCCCATTGCTCCTGCACTTTGCCCTTGGCTTGCTTCCAGTTGCCTTCGATGCGGTCCCAATTCATGCCTGTCTCCTTGGTTAGTGTTCATCAAGCGGGCGGGGGCCCGGTGCCAAAACGTGCCGATACCGCCCCACCATCGCAGCAAGTATTGGCAAGTCGAGGGCGGCGTTCCGTGCGCTAACGCACATACCGTCAATGGTTCGACGTTCCGTGTGTTGTCGCACATACCGCAAGGCAATGTGGTGGGAACATAAACTTGAACTTGGGATCCGGCCGGGGGCCGATTTCACATTGAGGACACCATGAATTTCCGTCTGCAGGCGTTAACTTTGATGTTCGTGTTGATGACGGGCTGTGCGTCGGAAACGCGGCATATGGACGAGGGGAAGTCCGTAATAGGCAAAGAACTCAAGGAACCGGAATCGCGCCCCCTGATAAGCGAGTGCCGTATGCCGTGCAACGTTTCCCCCGGCCCTGGATGCTGTTGAACCACAATATGAGCGGGAGACCTGAATGAAACCAATTTCCATATTGGTCCTTGCACTATTCGCCGCCCTTGCGCCCGCAGTTGTCTTGGCGCAAAGCGTTCCGGATGCCAATCCGGAGTGCATGGAACGCAACGGCCCGGATTGCGTGCTGCCAAGCGCGCTTGTGCCGCAACGCGCGGGACCGCCCATAGTAGTGGTCCCGCCTATAGTAGTGCCGCCCGTTACGCCGCCAGCGGGAACGGTCTCGCCGCAGGCTACGCTGCCTCCGCGCGGCACTGCACCGTCGTCCGGCATAGTGGGTTCTCCGGAACCCGTGCCGCCGGCGGCGCCGGCTTCAACTACGCCAGGCAGTTCCAACGTCATCGTGCCGTCAGGTCAGGGCTCGGCCATCATCTCTCCCCGCAAGTAGCCAGCGCGGAGGGCGCCGCCGGATAGCGGTTTCGCCGGGTGTAGAATTGCGCCATGTCATGCGCAGCGCAATCATGATGAGGCTCGCGTCGGTCCTGGTCCTCGCGGCATTGAGTTGCCACGCGGCGGCCGAATGGGTGGTCATCAGCGACAATGATGAATATGTCGCCTATGCAGACCCGACGACCATCTCCAGGGATGGCGATAAAGTGCAGATGAGCGACTTGATCGATCTTAAATCTCCGCGCCCGTCGCCGCGCGGCAATCTGCATGCTTCATCGAAGGCGCATAGCGAGTTCGACTGCCTGGATCCGCGGATGCGGCCGCTGGTCTTTTCCCTGCACTCGGATCCGATGGGTGAAGGCGATCTTGTCGAGAACGCCGCGGTATCCGGCGGCTGGCTGCCCGTTACGCCGGGGACGTTGCTGAGGACGCTATGGCAGTTCGCCTGTAGTTAGGCGTTACGTCAAACGCAGTTCGCCTGCAGTTGGCGTTACTTCAAAACCCCGCTGGCATCGGCTGCCGCAATCAGCGCGTCCGCATCTTTCTGCAGTAAAAATTTTTGCGCTACGGCATTGGCCGCGGCTTTTTTGACCGCCGCCACATAACCTGCATGATCGGTGTAGCGTTCTTCGAGCGACGGCCGTGGATCGTTGTTGGCCGCACGCTCGGCTTTGGTTTTGGCGAATGGAATGACGCTGCCAGCGTTGCCGCACAGTTTGCCAGCGTGGTACGGCCGCGCGCCGCCGGCGATAATGTTCCAGCCCAGGTAAGTGCCCAGCGGGGCATCGCGCAGGACAACGGGCACGCCGCCGATTTCATTGCCGTCGGCGTCGACTTTCGGCACCAGCATTTTGATGACCTGCCTGATCGGCGGCACCGCGTTGCTTGGCACGCCGGACACGTCGTTGGGATCGAAGCCGGGGCCCCAGTCGTAATCGAGCCCGGGATTGATGAAGCCCGGCGCCGGCGCAGTCGCGCTCAATCCCGGAATGTTCGGAAAGCCCATCGCGGTCTTATTTGCTGCGACGAGCTGGCGTTCGCGCAAGGTCGGCCAGCGGCTCGCGGGCGGCGGCGTGTTGCGCATGACCCAGTCGCGAAAATGCACAGTCAGGGCGTTGACCGTTTCGGTGTGCGGCATCGGATTGGTGGGCAGCGCGCCGACGCCGGCGTTGTTGCCTTCGCATTCGACCGGCTTGGCGGCGAGCGCAACAGCGGGCAGGCTCGTGTCGAAGCCGCCCACGCCGCCGCCGTGCATGGTGCTGCCGATGTAGTAACGGCGCACATTGTCGGGCAGGGCGATGTCTTCTTTCGCGGCCGTGCCCACCCATTCGATGCCCAATTTCAGTCCCCAGATTTCCGCGGAACCGAAATGCTCGATGATTTTCGGGCAGGTCTTCGTCGCGTTACAGCGGTCGAGGATGCTGCGTTTAGGCAGGCCGCGCAACTCGTCGGGGTAGGGCGCCCACCATTGCGGGCCTTCGCTGCCGGCCTGGTAGTGCGCCAGCGCGCCATCCGGTTGCGCCCAGCGGATGTTGAGCGCGATGCGGCGGCCCGCGATGATGGGCCACATGCCGTCGTGCACGATACGTTTCGCTTCGTCCTGGTTGAAACCAAGATGCAGCCAGCCTCTGAGGTAGTTGCCGGACTGCGAACGGCCGCGCGTGATGCTGTGCTTCACATGCCCCGCGAGCGGATTCGCCGCGCCCGCGTCGTCCTTTTCCGAGTATTTTAAAAACGAGGCAAGGTCGCGCCACGCGGCGAAACCGATGCCGAGAATGTACGGGTCTTTCGCGGTGTACACGACTTGGTACAGCTTGGCCGGATTGAAACCGTTTTTCAGACAGAGTTGCACCGGCAGTTTGGTCAGCGGCAGCGGCGCATCGAAAGTGCCGCCGCCGCAGAATTTCCAGTCGGCGGCTGCAATCGGCGCTTCGCCGGTGACGACACCTTCCATCGTTTCATGGTCGCGCGAGACCAGCGTTGCGTTCGACGTGTCCAGGGTTGCCGGCAGGTACGGCAGCGGGTTGGTCTGCACCATCAACGGCTGGGCGCCGGCGCCGGAACGGTTGACGATGCGCCCCATCACGGCGCCGGTGATGGCGGAGCCGTCGGGATTTTTTGCGATGGGCACTTGCAGCCAGTGATTCGCGCCCGCGTTCATGGCCGGCAGCACGGCGGTGCCTAGCCCGGGGCCCATGCTTGCGTTGTCGCCCTGCCACGCGCTCGCCAGTCCGACGTCGCCGAATTCGCGCTCCATGTTGGTAATGGTGAGCGGACGGCCGCGATTGGGCACGTCGTGCCACAGCATGCCGCTCGCTTTGCTCATATCGACGGGCTTGGTAATGACGAAGCTCGTGACGTAGCGCACCTTGCCGTCCGCATCCTTGCCGAGTTCGACGTCCTGAATAATTTTATTGAGCGGATCGCGCGGATCGAGCTCGCCGAACGCGCGGCCGGAGAGCTGCTCATACTGCCCGGCGTTGCCGAAAGACGGGCACGCCGTGCCTTTGCAGAACGCCGGCGAGATTTTATCGTCGATGACGATTTTGGTGATGCGCGCGTGCAGGGGTGCTGCGCAAACCAGCATTCCTGCGACGACGGCAAGCGTAGCCGCGAGCGATGGACGCAAAGACGGAACGGTATTGCTCGACATGACGCGGCCTCCCCCGGGAGTCGGAACCGAGCACATCATAGCACCGCGGAATCGCAGGCGGCTTGCCGGTTGACGGCTGGCTCATAGGCACCGTCGAAGAATAGATACGAAATATCCATTTGTGATAAGAATGCTTTTCGTCTAAGGTGAGCCGTTCGGCTGCGTGCGGCCGGCAGTTCCTTCCGTATTGAATTCCCACAGGAGCCTGGAATGAGGTTGGGCAGGATCACGCTGTTGTCGGCGGCAGTTTATTGCGGGGCGATTGCGCCCTGTTTTGCCGCCGACGCCTATCCGACGAAGCCGATACGGTTCGTCATACCGTTTGCGCCGGGCGGCGGCAACGACCTGGTGGCGCGCGTCATTGCCCAGAACCTGACCGAGGCGTGGCACTATCAGGTAATCGCCGACAATCGCGCGGGCGGCGGCGGCACGGTAGGCACCCAGACCGTGGCCACCGCGCCAGCGGACGGCTACACGCTGTTGCTCGGATATACGGGAACGCTCGCGATCAATCCGCGCCTGTATCCGGATACGCCGTACGATCCGGTCAGAGACTTTGCGCCCGTGGCGCTGGCTGCCAGCACCGCGCTGGTCGCGGTGGTGCATCCCAGCGTGCCCGCGGCGACGACCAAGGAACTCATCGCTTACGCCAAGAGCAAACCCGGGGTGCTGAATTTCGCTTCCGGCGGCACGGGCACGGGGTCGCACATGGCGGGCGAAATGTTCAAGGCGATGGCCGGCGTCGACATGGTGTTGATCACTTATAAAGGAACCGGGCCGGCGATCATCGAGCTGATTGCGGGCCAGACGCAGTTGATGTTCAGCGTGCTGCCGGCGGCCGTGCCGCACATCAACGCCAGGCGCCTCAAGGCCATCGGCGTTACCGGCCTGCAGCGCTCGGCGCTGATGCCCGAACTGCCGACGATTTCCGAAAGCGGCCTGAAAGGCTACGAAGCGGTATTGCGTTACGGCATATTGGTGCCGCGCAAGACGCCGACGCCCATCATCGCCAGGCTCGGCGCCGAAGTGATCAGGATCATGTCGAGCAACGACGTCAAGACTCTGCTGGCCAGCAGCGGCGCCGAACCGCTGCCGGGCAACGCCGCGGAGTATGCGAAAGTGATCGCGAACGAACTGGATGCCTGGGGCAAGGTAATCAAGGCGGCAGGTATCAAACCCTGATCCCGCATCGGCATCTCTCATCCACCAAAGCTCACCGGAAAATTTATGGCCATCGATAGAGTAGAAGTCTTCGTCACTGATTTGCCCACGCGCCTGAGCCGGGAATTGGTCAGCGGCACATGGGACACCGGCCCTTCGAATCAACTGCTCGGCAAGCCGGTGCTCGTCAAAGTGCACGCGGACGGCGTGGTCGGCTACGGGCAGATACGCCCGCTCGCGCCCAGCCATATCGTCTGCGATACGACGTTCAGCATGGTCGGCGCGATCCGCGAAATATTCGCGCCGCGCCTCATCGGCCGCGATCTGTTCGACCTCGAACTGCATACGCGCGCCTTCGACCGGGTGCTGAGAGAAAATCCGGCCGCGCGCGCAGCGATCGACCACGCGCTGCATGACGCGATGGGCAAAGCACTCGGTGTGCCCGTTTACAAATTGCTCGGCGGCAAAGCGCAGGTGCGGATTCCGCTCGAATGGTCGGTCGGCATGGCGGACGATCCGCAGCAGATGGTCGCCGAAGCGCGCCGCGCGGTCGATGAATTCGGCATACCCGTGATCTGCGTCAAGGGCGGTCACCGGTTGGGCTGGCAGCAGGATGTGGTGAATTTCGCGGCGATGCGCGAAGCGCTGGGCGATAAAGTCGCGATCGGCATCGATCCCAACACCGCGTGGACGGTGGAAGAGACGCTGCTCGCGCTGAAAGAGTTGCGCCCGCATAACCTCGAATACCTCGAGCAGCCGGTGGCCCGCCGCGATTTTCAGGGGCTCGCGGACATACGGCGTGCCTGTGAAGGCATTCCGCTGATGGCCGACGAGAGTATCTTTACGCTGAGCGACGCTTTCGAACTCGCGCGCGAACGCACCGTGGATGTGTTCTGCATCAAGCTCTACAAGATGGGCGGCATCAGGCCGGCGAAAAAAATCGCGGCGGTGGCCGAAGCGGCCAATATCCGGCTCAACGTCGGCGGCGTCTGCGCATTTTCGCAACTGGAGTCGTCGGCATCGGCGCACTTCTACGCGAGCATTCCGGCGCCGCTGACCATGGGCGCGGCGGAATTCGTGTTCGGCCTCGGCGTTTTCGGCCCAGATCCGCTGGTGCCGGAACCGGGCCTGGTCATAGAAAAAGGGCACACCATCGTGCCGGACCGGCCCGGGCTGGGTGTCACGATCGATGAGAAAGCGTTGAAGAAGCTCACCCTGAGCCATGACGTGATCAACTGACGGGCGCGCCATTTCGGTGGCACCGTTGTGGTGTCCCGGGCGATAATCCAGGCAGCCGATTCCACACGGGGGTCAGCTATGCTGGGTTTGACGCCGTTGGGCACGATACATACCGCGATCAGTCTTGTTGCAGTGAGGGCCGGCGTCATCGCGCTGTGCCGCGACAAGGAAATCACTTCGCAGAATAGGTTCGGTAAAATCTACATCGGCACCACCTTCCTGACGTGTCTGACCGGCTTCGGCATTTTTCAGCACGGCGGCTTCGGCAAACCCCATATGCTGGGCATCCTCACGCTGCTTACACTGGGCGTCGCGGCGATTGCGGGATACTCGAACCTGTTCGGCCATGCGTCGGCCTACGTCGCGACCGTCAGCTACTTGGCGACTTTCATGATTCACTGGATTCCCGCGGTTACCGAAACCACCACCCGCCTGCCGCTGGGCGCGCCGCTGCTGCCGAATGCCGACGCGCCAGAACTGAAAGTGGTGGCCGCGGGGTTGTTTGTGCTGTTTCTGCTCGGCGCCGCGCTGCAGGTGCGGCGCATTCACGGCAGTTCACGACTGAAGACTTGATTTGGGTCAAATCCGAATCAACGGCCGATGCGTAGTATCGGTTAACCGGTTCATCTAGAGCGCGGAAATTGCCATGTATGAAAATTGGACCGCCAATGCAACAGTGGTTGTTGCAACCTTGTTTGCGGTTTCGCTCGCCGTCCTTATTCATTACGAAGGGCTGATTTACCTTTCGCAACGCTTGCGGCGCACGCACGGCCTGCAGCGCATCAAGGTGCTGTATACCATCTTGTCCGTGATCGCGCTGCACGTCGCCGAAATCTGGATCTTCGGCGCGATCTTGTGGCTGCTCATGCAATGGCCCGAGTGCGGCCACATCGGGACGGGGACGAATCTCGCGGGCCAGCTGGGTCTCCTCGACGCCATCTATTTTTCGGCGACCACCTTCACAACGCTCGGATACGGCGATTTGGCGCCGGTGGGCCCGATCCGTTTTCTTTCCGGCACCGCGGCGCTGACGGGCCTGGTGCTGATCTCATGGTCGGCGTCCTTCACTTACCTGGAAATGGAACGCTTCTGGCGCAATCCGTAAGGAGGCCCTGGCGCCGGCGCGACAGGTGGCGCGCTTTCTCGGCCAGACGATGGCGTTCGTGCAGCAAACCCGCGGCGTCATCCTGCGGCGGCCGCGGCCACGCGGCAATTGCCTGCTTCACGCCTGCGTGCGCCATGGCGGTGTGCGGATCAGCGTGAACGTAAGTCCAGTAACGCTGCGCGAACGGGCTGCCCGGATCAGGTGCTTTTGGCATGGCTATGACGTATTCCACTGCTGCGCGCACAGCGGTTGCGGTCTCGTCGCGGTACTGCGGCTCTGCATCGCTGACGAGATCGAGGTCCACCATCAGTTCCGCAAGGGCACGCAGCCACCCGAATTCGGCGTTCGTTGTGAGCAACTGCAGGAATTGGCCCGGACTGAGGTTGGCGAGGTGGTCGCGCTCATAATCCTGGCGCGCGCGCTCGAGCAGAACGCGATGCAACTCGCGCAGAGCGCCCGCCAGCTTCTGCCAGTCTGCTGCTTCAGCCATGATGGCGCCAGCTTACCCTAACTGCAGGTACATAAAAAATACCGCCCGCCCGTGCGGGGCCGGCGGCATTGCTGCATGAATCTTAGTAGCGGCGCGGATCGTCCGGACGGCGATCCTGGCTGTTGCGCACGCCGTCGCCGTCGCGATCGCGGTCGGCGCGGTTCGGAATGCCGTCGCGGTCGCGGTCGCCGCTGCGATAGCCGCCGCGGTTATCCGGTTCGACGACGCAGCCGGCCATCAGAGTGCTGAGAGCAACGAGTATTACGGCAAAAATTTTCATATGTCCTCCTGGACGGTTTCGGTAAGCGAAAAAAGAAGCACGAATGCAGATGCGCAATCCTGCAATTACGCCCGCATGGTGTATTAGTACCCGGGTTGGTCTGCGGCGTATGTGCGTTGAGACACACAACTGCGCAGGCAAATCCCGCAATGCTGCGGGTTTGGCGTTGCAGGAAAAAACTACGCGGTAAGCCCGGTTGGTCCGGGCCGCAACTAGAAACCGGCCGCCGCGCCGTCGCTGCGCGGATCGAAACCCGCTTCGAGCGCGCCGTTCGCATGGCGCGCGATGCCGCCCGCGTGTCCCGCGGTTTCATCGAAAGCTTGCAGCATCTCGATATCGTGGCCGCGGCGCCTGAGTTCCGCGACCAGCGCCGGATCGAAGCGCGCTTCGAGTTTCAGCGAGTCGGTCGCCTGTCCCCACGTGCGCCCCAGCAGCCAGCGCGGTGCGGTGATCGCCTGCTGCATGTTTTGTCCGTACACTGCGTAACGCGTGAATACCGCCGACTGCGTCTGCGGCTGGCCGTCGCCGCCCATGGTGCCGTAAACGACGGCGCGTCCATCGTTCAGCAGCGCCAGCGCGGGATTCAGCGTATGAAACGGTTTGCGCCGCGGCTTCAGCGCGTTCAGCGCGTTCGCGTCGAGCGAGAAGCTGCAGCCGCGGTTCTGCCAGTTGATGCCGCTGCCCGCGAGCACCACGCCGCTGCCGAACTCGTGATAAATGCTCTGGATAAAACTCACGGCGCGGCCTGCGTTGTCGATCGCGCCCATCCATATCGTATCGCCGCGTCTGGCTTGCGCACCCCACGGCAATGCGCGGTCGCGTTTGATGGCGGCGGCTTGTGCAGCGAGCGCCTGCGGTTCCAGCAGTTGTTGCGGATCGACCGTCATGAAGGCGGGGTCGGTGATGTGCTTGTTGCGCACGAGGAATGCCTGCTTGGTCGCTTCGACGCACAGGTGGACGTAATCTGCGCTGTCAGGCGCG
>JAIOOZ010000461.1 GCA_021414185.1 Betaproteobacteria bacterium | reverse complement strand
CCGCCGGCAATTCAGAAATTGGGGATTGGGCGGTATCACTAACGCCCGAAGCTAAAACGTAGCGTCGACCTTGGCAGGTAGCATCCGCGGTATTATTGGCATACGGAATAATATTGAAATTCGCGGAGTTGGCCCGTGTTTAGTCTGAAGGTCACCAAAATCGGCAGTTCCCTCGGCCTGATATTGCCGAAAAAGATGCTCGTGCGCCTCAAGGTGGCGAAAGGCGGCAAGATCTTTCTTTGTGAAACGCCCGAGGGTTTGCGCATCACGCGATGCACGCCGGCGGTCGGGAAGCAAATGGTAGCTGCGCGCAAAATCATGAAGCGTCGCAAGGCTGTCTTGGGACAACTCTCTAAGTAAGGAAATCATGTTGGGCAAGGCGAGAGTTCCGTACGCCCGGCAATGCTGGAATAAATAACCAATAGGGTGCACATGAAAATCGTGTTCAAGCTGTTTCTCGGTGCAGGCATTCTGTTCGCCAGCATCACCGCATACGCCGCGCAAAACACCACCGGCGATTATCCCAACCGGCCGATCCGCATCATCGTGACCTTCCCGCCGGGCGGCCCGACTGACATCATTGCGCGCGTGGTGGGGCAGAAGCTTGCCGAAGCGTGGGGCCAGCCGGTGGTGATCGACAACCGTTCGGGCGCCGGCGGCAATATCGGCACCGATCTCGCGGCGAAGTCGGCACCTGACGGCTACACGCTGCTGCTCAGCAACTTCGGCCCGATGGCGATCAGCCCTTTCGTTTACCCCAAGCTGCCGTACGACCCGGTGAAAGACCTGACGCCGATCACGCTCGCCGCGACGGCGTGGTTTTTCGTGGTGACCAACCCGTCGTCGCCGCTGACTTCAATCAAGGAACTCATCGCGCAGGCGAAAGCCAACCCCGACAAGATCACGTTCAGTTCCTCCGGCAACGCGAGTCCCAGTCACCTCGCGGGCGCGTTGTTCCAGTCGAGCGCCGGCGTGAAGCTCACGCACGTACCGTACAAAGGCGGCGCGCCTGCGGTGGGCGCCGTGATCGCCGGTGAAGTGCAGATGGCGATCGAAAGCCCGCCGCCCATAGTGCCGCAGGTCAAGGCCGGTAAATTGCGGGCACTCGG
>JAIOOZ010000210.1 GCA_021414185.1 Betaproteobacteria bacterium | reverse complement strand
CACGTCGCAGTCTTTCGAGAGGCGCGTCATCGAAGCGCACGGACCGCTGTCACCCGAGTACACGATCGAACCCTGCGGAGTGTCCAGCCTGAAGCCGTAGGATATAAGCTGCGGCCCGAAATGCGAAACGCCGGTGGTCGTAACCTTCCACCCGTTGCCCTGTACCACGTCATTGGGCTTCAATTCACTCACCTCGGGCGCCGGCTTTTTGCGCTCTCCCTCGCCGCCGCGTGCCCAGTAAATGGCCACGCTGCACAAATTCTCGGTGCGCGCGATCAGGTCCGGCCCGAACGCACCTTCGCGCTCGAACAAAGCAGCGGTGACTTTTTTGATCGGCGGCGGGCCGTAGACCTTGAGTTCGGGAATTTTGCCCGCGCCCTGGTCCCAGCGCGTCAACAGCAGGCGCGGGTAATCGCCCATGTGATCGTAATGCAGGTGGCTGCAGAAAAAATGCGTCACGCGCGTGGCGTCGATGCCGAGTTCGAGCAGCCGGTGGTGCGCGCCGAAGCCGTGGTCGAACACGATCACGTCGTCGCCGATTTCCACCACGTAGCCGGAGCACATGCGCTTTAACGACGGCGTCGGCGTGCCGGTTCCCAGTAATCTCAAACGCATATTTACCTTCCTTTCTACTGCGGCAAATCGGAGGCCAACGATATCAACTACTGTAGAGCGCAGAATCCTAGCACCGATTAGGTGCAGCAATACCCGTTTATTCCGCCTTGATGTTCGCCGCCTTTACCACGCGGCCCCACTTCGTAATTTCATCCCGCATGTACGCGAGCAGTTGATCGGGGGTGGAGGTGGCCGAGTCCAGGCCCTGCGTTGCGAGAAAGTCTATCGTCTCTCTAGCCTTGAACGCACTGACGATTGCCGCGTTCAACCGGTCTACGGCGTTTTTCGGCGTACCGGCGGGAGCCAGGACACCGAACCAGTTGGAAACCTCGAAACCCTTCAAGCCTGACTCGTCTACCGTCGGCACGAGCGGCAACGCGGGCGCGCGCTGCAGACTGGTAATTGCGATCGCCTTCACCTTTTTCGCATTCACCTGCGGCAGCACCGACGCATACACAGGGAACATCAAATCGATACGCCCTGAGATCAGATCCAAAAACGCCGGCCCCGCTCCTTTGTAAGGGACGTGCACAATATCGGTTTGGGTCATGTACTTGAAGAGCTCTCCCGCCAGATGTGGCGAGGCGCCAATCCCCGAAGTACCGTAACTCAAAAGCCCCGGTTTGGCTTTGGCGATTCGAATCAGGTCCTGCACACCTGTAATCGGCACGGAGGGATGCGAAACCAGCAGGTTGGGAACAGTCGCGAGCAGGCTCACTGGTGCAAAATCCCGGAGCGGCTGGTACGGCAGTTTGGGTTGCAGGCTGGGACTGATGGTAATTGCCCCCGGCGTGCCAATGAGTATGGTGTAACCATCGGCCGCAGATTTCGCCACGAAATCTGCTCCAATTACGCCGCCTGCACCGCCCCGGTTATCCACTACCACGGACTGGCCAAGGGCGTCGGACAATCTCATTGCGACAAGTCTGCCGATGACATCAGTGCTTCCGCCCGGGGGATATGGAATCACAAGCTTGATGGGCTTCGAGGGGTAAGTCTGCGCACATGCGGTGCCGGATGCAGCACACAACAGCGCAACGGCAAGCAAAACGCGGGCGCAGCGTGTATGTGCTCTTGCGGTCAGTTTTTCCATACGGATCCTGCGACGCGTAAAAAGTTCTCTCCCAGAATACCGCGCACAGCGTCCTCCTCATATCCCCGCTTCAACAGCAGTTCGGTGAGTTCCGGCAATTGCTCGGGTTTGAAGAATTGCTGCGGGATGGGGTATTTGTCAGGTGGATAGCGGTTCGGATTCGCCTTCACCCGCGCGTAGAAATTTTGCTCATAAAAAACGAAGTCCAAGCCCAAACCTATGTGTTGCGGGCCAACGAGGTCGGCCATGTAATCGATGTGCCTTACCAGGGCGGCCGTGGACGCATCATTATCCGCAATGTAGATTCCCATCCCGTTCATACCTATGACGCCGCCGATGCGGGCGCAGGCCTTGATCAAGTCATCGGGGATGTTGCGGTCGTGGGGCAAGAGGGCCTTAGCATTCGAGTGGCTGCAGATGACCGGCGCGCTTGAGGTCTCGATGGCTTCCATACTCGTGCGATAACCGGTGTGGGAGCAGTCGACCAGCATTCCAGTGCGGTTCATTTCCTTGATGAGACTGACGCCGAAGCGGCTCAATCCGGCATCTGTCCGTTCGTGGCAGCCATCACCCACGAGATTCTTTTGATTGTAGGCAAGCAGCATCGACCGTACGCCGAGCTTGTAATACAAAGCCACCATATCAAGATGGCCCGCGAGCCCGTTGGTACCCTGAAAATTGAAGCCGAGAGCGAGCTTCCGTTCGTTTTTGGCGCGGATGATATCGTCCACACTCTCTACTAAAACATACTTGTCGGCGTGGCGCGCGTAACGCGCCCGCTCAGCGGCAACTACGAGCACCGTCTGCTCCAATGTCCAGCGATCAGAACCGATAGTCAGCGATACGTAGTTGCAGCCTGCTGCGAGATATCGCGGAATTACGGACTCGCGGTCATCCAGCGCGGAAGTGCCGGGAATCACCATATCGCACACGGTTGCGCTTGCGTGCAGGCGGGCCGCAGCATCGGCGATATTCCATTTTGCGGTCATCAAGACATGCCTTCTCAGGTTAGCGCCGTATGCTGTCGCAATGCAGTGCGGGACCCACAGCATCTGCACTCGTCATGCGGACTTCTTGGTGCATTATTCCATCTTGAACATCTTGGGCCCGCCGACCGGCACTACCATCAGGTCTTCGCCCCACACGATGTGGCCGTCATAGGTCTTGGCGATCTCCCGCACGATATGCTCGCGCATGCCGGGCTGGTCGATTTGTTCGAGGAAATGCGTGAGCACCAGGGTTTTTACCCCCGCCGCCTTCGCGACCTGTGCCACGTCTTCATGGTTGCCGCAGACGACGCGGTAAATCTCGGTCGGCTCGGTGCCGCTGAAATAATGGTTCATATGGATCAGCACGTCGCAGCCGCGCGCGAGATCGATCAATGCCGGAGCGACCCCGCCGCTGTCGCCGGAATAACAGACCGAGCCTTCCTTGCTGTCGATACGGTAGGCGTAGCACTCGAGATACGGCTGCACGTGCGACGACGGCGCCACCGTCAGCGTCCAGCCTTTGCCCTCGACTTTGTCGCCGGACTTCAGCTCGACAATCTCCGGCGCCGGCCAGCGCCGCGGCGGCGTGCCGCCGCGCGCGACGAATATATCGATCGAGCCCTGGTGTTTGATGCGCGCGTTGAGATCGGGCGCGAATGCACCATCCTGTCCGAATAATTGCTCGCACATGCGCGCGATGGGCGGCGGGCCGTAGATTTTCAGTTCGGGAATGCGGTCGGCCCCCTGGTCCCAGCGTGTCATGACCAACCGGATGAAATCGAGGCAATGGTCGTAATGCAGATGGCTGAAAAACACGTGCGTGACATCGACCGCGCGCTTGCCCGCTTCCAGCAAGCGGTTGTGCGCGCCCGGACCGTGGTCCATGACGATGACGTCGGAGCCGATCTCGAAAAGATAGCTCGAGCTCGCGCGCTTCAACGACGGCGTTGGCGTGCCGGTTCCCAGCAGGGTAAGTTTCATCGCTTTCGCACAAAGTGGGCTGAATATTGCGGTGCATCGCGGTAAATTGCGGTGCGGCGGTTCTCAAGCTTGATTCTAGCGTGTAGACTTTTCGCAGTCACCCACTCCAAGGTTAAATATGATGCTGCGACTGCTGTATTGCCTGATAAGTTGCGCGCTGGTTACCGT
>JAIOOZ010000460.1 GCA_021414185.1 Betaproteobacteria bacterium | reverse complement strand
CGACCGCCAGCATCCGTTCAGAACATTGATCGCGGGCTGGACCACGCGTCCGGCCCTGCTCGGCGTATTGTCGGGTGCCGCCTTCGGCATCGCCGCGATCGGCTATCGCGGCGGCGCACTGGCGCTCGAAGGCACCGCCTTTCCGATGGCAGCAGCCTACACGCTGGTCGCGGCACAAACACTGCAAACCGTGCTGCTGGTCGGCTGGCTGCTGGCGCGCGATGCCGCGGTAGTGGTGCGCGTCTGCCGTGCGTGGCGCGCCTCACTCTTCGCCGGGCTGATGGGCGCGACCGCTTCGATGGGCTGGTTCACCGCGATGGCGATCGAGCCGGTGGCGCACGTGCGCACGCTGGCGATGATCGAATTGCTGTTCGGCTACGTCGTGTCGCGGCGCATTTTTCGCGAGCGCGTGACGCCGCTCGAAATCACCGGCATGGTGCTGCTGACCATCGGCCTCGTGGTCGTAACGCTGGCGCGCTGATGCGGCAGCGTTACGTCGGCTTCTTTGCGCAAGTTCTCTCCGGCGCGCCCGTACGATGGGTTTTGAAAAACGCGTGAATGTCCGGTATTCTCAGCCGGCGAACCCCGCGCGAACGATGCTCTCAACCATGATTTTCTGGCACAACGACAAGCGCAAGCTCATCACCACGCTGGCCGTGCTGCTGCTGGTCGGCTTTGCGGCGACCACGCTCGTCAATTATTACGTCTCGAAGGGTGTGATCCGCGACTCGATCATCGCCAGCGAACTGCCGCTGACGTCCGACAACCTGTATTCCGAAATCCAGAAGGACCTGGTGCGCCCGGTGCTGATCGCCTCGATGATGGCGAGCAACACCTTCCTGCGCGACTGGGTCACCAACGGCGAAGCGGAGCCCGCCAGGATCGTCAAGTACCTGCGCGAGATCAAGCAGCGCAACGGCACTTTCACCAGCTTCTTCATCTCGGAGCGCACGCGCATTTATTACCAGGCCGAAGGCGTGCTGAAAAAAGTGCGCGAGGACGAGCCGCGCGACGCCTGGTACTTCCGCGTGCGCGGCATGGATGCGCCCTATGAAATCAGTTTCGATCCCGACCTCGCCAACAAGGACAAGCTGACGACTTTCATCAACTTCCGGGTCCACGACGACGCGGGCAACTATCTCGGGGTTGCCGGGGTCGGCCTCGCGGTGGACACCATCCGCGGGCTGATCAACAAGTACCAGCAGCGCTATCTGTGCAATGTGTATTTCTTCGACCAGAAAACCGGCGCCCTGCTGTTCGGCAGCGACGCGCTGGTCGCCGGCACCAAGATCAGCAGCATCGAGGGGCTCGGCGGCCTCGCCGAACGCATCAAGCAGGAAGGGGCCGGCAACTATCAGTACGACAGCGGCGGGCGCAACCATCTGCTTAACGTGCGGCTGGTGCCAGAACTCAAATGGTATTTGTTCGTCGAGCGCGTCGAAGAAGACGCGCTGACCGGCATCCGCCGCACTCTGTATCTCAATCTCGCGATCTGCGTCGTCATCAGCCTGATCGTGCTGTTCGCCACCAGCCTCACGATCAACCGCTACCAGGGACAACTCGAGGTCATGGCGACCACCGACAAGCTGACCGGGCTCGCCAACCGCCAGGCCTGCGACCTCCTGATTCCGCAGGCGCTCGCCGAAGCGCGGCGCGCCAAGGCACCGCTGCTCGCGATGATGATCGACATCGACCATTTCAAGTACGTCAACGACCGCCTCGGCCACCCTGCCGGCGACAGCATGCTGACACAGCTCGCGCAGGCCATGAAAGGCGCGCTGCGCGAGTCGGACATCGTGTGCCGCTGGGGCGGCGAGGAATTCCTGGTCGTGATCAAGGACACCGACGCGGCGCCCGGACAGGCGCTCGCCGAAAAGATCCGCGGCACGGTGGAAAACGGCTCGTTCCGCTGGCAGGACGAGCCGGTGCGCGTCACCGTCAGCGTCGGCGTTGCTTATTACAAAGAGGGCGAGACGCCCGAGCAATTGATCGCGCGCGCCGACAAAGCCCTGTTCCAGGCCAAAGACGCCGGCCGCAATCGCGTGCACGTGGCCGCCTAGCGCGCCGCATGGCCGCCAAACCGTGGTTTCTGTACCTGATCGAATGCCGCGACGGCAATATCTACACCGGCATCACCGTTGACGTCGCGGCGCGCTACGCCGCGCACGCACGCGGCAAAGGCGCCCGCTACACCCGCTCGCATCCGCCCAAACGCCTGTTGACGGTGATCGATTATCCCGACCGTTCGAAGGCGTCCGCTGCCGAGTACGCGGTGAAGCAATTGTCGGCGGCAGAGAAGCGCGCGTATGCCTTGCTGCTGGCACTCAGTGGTGCGACTGCGCACGCCGATTGACTATAATCACGGATTTACCGACGCTCGCGTCTTTTGCCCGCTCATCACGGCGGGCGCCAACCAAAGGAAAACCATGTCCACCGTCACCACCGCGTCCGGCCTCGTCTTCGAAGAACTCGCCGTCGGCGCCGGCGCTGAAGCCGCCGCCGGCCAGCGCGTCACCGTGCATTACACCGGCTGGCTCACCAACGGCACCAAGTTCGACTCCTCCAAGGACCGCGACGATCCGTTTGAATTTCATCTCGGCCAGGGCCAGGTCATCAAGGGCTGGGACGAAGGTGTGGCCGGCATGAAAGTCGGCGGCAAGCGCAAGCTGACCATCCCGCCGGAACTCGGCTACGGCGCGCGGGGCGCGGGCGGCGTGATTCCGCCGAATGCCACACTGGTATTCGAAGTCGAATTGCTCGGCGTATAGGCGCGGCCGGACTGCAATTGCTGCGCGCACTGGTCACCGGGTTCGAGCCTTTCGGCGGCGCCAGCCTCAATGCTTCTTACGAAGCCGTGCGCCGCCTGCCGCCGCGCCTGGGCGCGCTCGATATCACCACCGCGCAATTGCCGACTTCCTATGCGCGTTCGGCTGCAGTGCTGGAACGCGAAATCGCGCGCGTTGAGCCGGCGATCGTGTTGTGCGTCGGCGAAGCCAAAGAGCGCACGGCGCTCAACATCGAGCGCGTCGCGGTCAACATGCAAACTGCGCGCATCGCCGACAACGACGGCGCGCAGCCGCACAACGTGCAGATCGTCGGCGGCGCGCCGTCCGCTTACTTTGCGACGCTGCCTGTCACGGCGATACACGAGGCGCTGAACGGGGCAGGACTGCCGGTGGTTACATCGAACAACGCCGGCACCTTCGTCTGCAATCACGTGTTCTACACGCTCATGCATTGCAGCGCGGGCAACGCCGAAAAGTTCCGCGCCGGTTTTCTGCACGTGCCGAGCTGGCGCAAAGACTCCTACGAACACGAGTACGAAGCCGGCAGCGCGGCGCCGATGACGCTGGACGACATCGTGCGCGGCATCGGCATCGTGCTCGCCACCACTGCCGCGCGGTAACGCCGGACGGCCCGCGCTCGCCGGCCCGAAAAAAGCTATGATGTCGCCCTGCTTCTAATTCGTACGCAAGCGCCGCGCGCGGCGACAACAATCGGGGAGAGGTCATGAAAGTTTGCATATTCGGCGCCGGCGCCGTCGGCGGCAACATCGCCACGCGTTTGATGGCGGCAGAGTGCTGCGAAGTTGCGGTGGTCGCGCGCGGCGCGCAGTTGCAGGCGGTCCGCGTGCGCGGCTTCCTGCTGCGCATGGGCGGCCAGGAAATCCACGCCAAACCCGAAGTCGCTACTGACGATCCATCCACTTTGCCGCCGCAGGATGTCGTGCTCGTCGCGGTCAAAGCTACCGCCGCGCTGCCTGCCGCAGCAGCAGCCATCGGCAAACTGATTGCACCGGGCGGCTGCGCGGTGTTCCTCAACAACGGCATTCCGTGGTGGTGGCGGCACGGGCTCAAAGGCGGCGGCGGCACGCTGTCATTGCTGGATCCCGCCGGCGACCTCT
>JAIOOZ010000459.1 GCA_021414185.1 Betaproteobacteria bacterium | reverse complement strand
CGCTATTTCGCAGACTGCCCCATCGCAGCCTGCAGTCGCTGTCCCAGCACTTTCAGCAGCGACAAGCCGATCGCCGGATTCTCCTGCACCAGGTCGAGAAACTGCTTGCGGTTGACCGTCATCAGCGCGCAGTTGGTCTCGGCGACCGCGTTGGCGGTGCGCGCCGCGCGGTGATCCATCAATGCGGTTTCGCCGAACACGCCGCCGGGGCCGATACGCTCCAGCGTTTTGCCGTCGACCATGATCGCGACGTAGCCTTCGCGCGGCAGATACATGAACACCCCGGATTCGCCGGCGTTGATGATCGTCTGCCCCGCGGTGAACCGCAGCGGCCGCGGGTTGCCGAGCGCGCCCGCGATCTCGTCGAGCATCGCATCGTCGAACACACGGCGCTCGTCGCCGGGCTTGTCGGGCAGCGCCTTCATCATGGTCAGCCGCGCCAGCCGCAAGCGCAGACGATCGATCATGACGCTCATCAGTATCAGCACGAACTCGGGGGATTTCTGGATCGCTTTCTCGAACTGGCCGCCATCGAGCGAGATCACGCGGCACGCGGTTTTGGCGGTGGCGGTGGCGCTGCGCTTCGAGTTGGTGATGGTCGCCAGCTCGCCGAATATTTCACCGGCCTTCACGGTGTCAAGCGACTTGCCGCCGACGCTTAAGGCCACCGCACCTTTGACCAGCAGGTACATGCGGTCGGCAGCGGAGAAGAACCCGCGTTGCTGGTGCTCGGCGAAAAACTCTTTGCCCGCCGCAACGCTTTCAGCCGTACCCGCGGATTCAAAAAACGCCCGCGCCGCCGCTGCGTCGACGGCTGGACGACAGAAGGCTGGGGCGCGGCTGCGTGCGGAGCTGACGGCTGCGACGGGGATGGTGCGGTAAAGTCCAGGTCTTCCATGCGACAAACGCTGCCATTGAATATTTACGAAGCGCGAGTGTGCCACAACTTGAGAACACGTGAGGGCGTGAGAGCGGGAGAGCGGGAGGGCGCGAGGGCGGGAGATCGTGAGATCGCGAGATCGATAGTGGGCGAAAATCTTTCACCCTCTCACCCTCTCACGCCCTCGCGCTCTCCCGGCTTTTAGTACGCCTCGGGCTTGATCCCGCCTTCTTTAATCAACGCCTGAAACCGCAAATACTCCACATGCATCATCCGCGTGAAACCATCAGGCGTGCCTTCAGGCGTCGACTCCGCACCCTGGCGGACGAACGAATCCCGGAGCGCGGTCTTGCGCAGCCCGCGCACGATGTCGCCGTGCAACTGCTCGACGACGCGGCGCGGCGTGCCCTTGGGCGCGACGATGCCCGACCAGCTGTCGAACTGCGCT
>JAIOOZ010000209.1 GCA_021414185.1 Betaproteobacteria bacterium | reverse complement strand
TGCAGGATGACGGCGATGCCCTGCTTGTCGTCGGCGATGCCGAGGCCGTAGGCGCGGTTGCCGTCGATGCGGAACGGCTGGTTGGCGAGCATGCCGCGCAGGTAGACGGTGTCCATGTGCGCGATGAGCAGGATTTTCTTGGTGCCGGTGCCGGTGAAGCGCGCATGCACCATGCGGCCGATCTGCTTGGGCGTGTCGACCATGCGGTAAACGTCGGCAGGATTGGGTTCGATAAATTCAACGTTGCCGCCGAGCGCGCGCAGCTTGCTGGCGATCAGCTCGCTGATTTTGTCGAGGCCTTCGCGGTCGCCGCTGCCGGATTCGATAGCCACCAGGTCTTTGAGCGTGTCGAGCAGCGGCGCTTTTTCCTTTTTGGCGAGCGACATGACGGGCTCGAGCGGCGCGGCGGCGGTGTTCAGCGCGACGCCCGCGCCGAACAGCAACAAGGTTACGCACGCCACGCGGCGGCAAAGGAAATTCATGTTCATTGGCGCAGTCATCGAATCGCTCCCCGGTCAGACAGGCCGCTAGGTTACCCGCACTGTCCGCCGCGTGGCAAGACGTATAATCCGCAATCCTGCATCGCCCGCAACGAGACTGAGAAAGCACGCCATGAGTCACTGGTTCGAGTATTTTCCCGGCCATCACATGTGGTCGCAGGGCATGATGTTCGGTATCGAGATGGCGGCGCAGGGCGCGGCGGCGCTGGGCGAAATCGACCAGATCGGGCAGCAGTTGAAGCCGCACGTCGGCGACAACGAGCGCTGGTGGCAGGAGTGGACCGCGATGGCAAAGCGCATCGAGGGCTACGCAGACAAGGCGGCGGAGGACGGTTTTGAGCTGACGGCAGGCAGTTATTACCTGCGCGCTGCCACTTACTATTTCTGCGGCGAGCGTTTTATCGCGCCGTCGGAACGCAAATGGGACACTTATCGCAGCTGCCTGCGCTGCTTTCAGAAGGGCATCGCGACGCGCTATCCGAATATCGAACGCGTACAGGTCCCGTACGAAGACACGACTTTGCCGGCGTGGTTCTACAAGGCCGACGTGCAGGGCCCCGCGCCGACGGTGGTGATGTTCGACGGGCTCGACAACGCGAAAGAACTCTCCGTCTTATTCGGCGGCGTGGAGATCGGTCGCCGCGGCATTCATACTCTGGCGATCGACGGGCCGGGGCAGGGCGAGGCGCTGCGTCTGCAGGGCATACCGAGCCGTTTTGATTACGAAGTGCCGGCGCGCGCCGCATACGAGTATCTGGCGCAGCGTCCCGAAGTCGACGCCAAGCGCATGGCAGTGATGGGCTTCAGCATGGGCGGGTATTACGCGCCGCGCGCGGCGGCGATGGAACCGCGCTTCGCGGCGTGCGTCGCGTGGGGCGGGCACTGGGACTATCACGAGTCGTGGGTGCGGCGGCGCAAGATCATGGAAGCGGGCGGCACCAAGCTTTCCGCGCCGTCGTTTCAGTTGCCTTGGGTGCTCGGCATGCCGGACATGGATGCATGCATGAAAAAACTCGAGAACTACCGGCTCGCCGGCGTCGCCGAAAAAATGCGCTGCGCTTTTTACTGCATCCACGGCGAGAACGACAACATCGTGCCGCTCGAATTCGCGCAGCGCCTGTATGATGCCTGTGGTTCGCAGGACAAGACGTTAAAAATACTGACCACGCTCGACGGCGGCAGCGATCATTGCCAGGAAGACAACCGGCAAGTCGGCTCCAATCTCGTCGCGGATTGGCTGGCCGAGCGGCTGGGCGGAAGGCTTTAGTGCTTTAAGGCAGAATGAAGCCGCAGATAAACGCGGATAAACGCGGATAAAAAAAGAGTCAACCAATGAACAAGATTAGAGCGAGTTGCTTGAGTTTTGCTGACTATCGTCCGTTTTTGATCGTAAATCCTGTTTTTTCTTATCAGCGTTCATCTGCGTTTATCTGCGGCTCAATGCTTTTGGTCTTTGCCTTTTTGGCATCGAACGTTCAGGCACAGACGACCAACTATCCGAACAAACCCGTGCGCCTTATCGTGCCGTACCCGCCGGGTGGTTCGGTCGACTTTACCGGGCGCGAGCTCGCGGCGAAATTGAGCGAAGTCTGGGGCCAGCAGGTGGTGCTCGACAATCGCGGCGGCGCGGGCTCGACACTGGGGCATGGCCTGGGTGCGAAAGCGACGCCCGATGGTTATACGTTATTACTCGGGACGTCGGCAGGACTGGTCGTGAGTCCCGCGCTCGGCAGCAAGCTCAGCTACGATTCGCTCAAGGATTACGCGCCGATCGGGCTTGCCGTGTACGCGCCGTTCGCATTGACGCTCCATCCCGGGGTGCCGGCGAACAGCACGAAGGAATTCATCGATTACGCGAAAGCGAATCCGGGCAAGATCAATTTCTCTTCGCCGGGCACCGGCACGCCTAACCACCTCGGCGGCGAATTGCTGAAAGCGCTGGGCGGCATCAACATCGTGCATGTGCCGTACAAAGGCGGCGGCCCCGCGCTGGTCGATCTGATCAGCGGGCAGGTGCAGATGACTTTTTCCGGCGTGCCGCAGATATTGCAGCATCTGAAAGCGGGCAGGTTGAAAGCGGTGGCGATCGGTCATCCGACGCGCATCAAGTCGTTGCCGGAGTTGCCGCCGGTCGCCGACACACTGCCGGGCTTCAACAATACATCCTGGTACGGGCTGCTCGCGCCCGTCGGCACGCCGGCGGCGATCGTCAACCGCATCAATGCCGACATGAACAAGGTGCTGGCGAGTCCGGAATTCGGTCAGCGGTTGCTGCTGCAGGGCGTAGAACCGGTAACCAGCACACCGCAGGGCATGCGCGACATGGTAGCCAATGAACTCGCGCGCTGGCGGAAGGTAATCAAGGACGCCGGTATCAGCGTCGAAACCGCGCAATAGTGCGGCGCCACCAGAGGAGGATGCACTTGAGGA
>JAIOOZ010000208.1 GCA_021414185.1 Betaproteobacteria bacterium | reverse complement strand
AAGCTCATATCCCTTGCCGCCCAGCCCGCTGATGATGCCGACTGCGATATCGGTGAAATAGGAGCGGTGACGAAACTCCTCGCGCGCGAAAACGTTGGACAAATGCACCTCGATAAAAGGGATCCTGACGGCGGCCAGCGCGTCGCGCATGGCGACGCTGGTATGCGTGAACGCGGCGGGATTGGCAATGATGAAATCGACGCTGTCACGCTGCGCCTGCTGAATGCGGTTGACGAGCTCGCCCTCGACATTGCTTTGATAGGCCTCGAGCTGGACGCCCGCCTGGCGCGCGCGTTCGGCCAACCTTTGATTGATCGCGGCCAGCGTCACCGTTCCGTAATGCGCAGGTTCGCGCTCCCCGAGCAGATTCAGGTTGGGTCCATGCAGAACGAGGATATGTTTATAGGTGGGCATAACGGGCCGGGACTTCCTCGGCGACAGTTATTGGGGGTGAAGAATTGCGCCGGATCGCTCTAGCTTTGCCGACTATCCGCTACCGGATAGCAACTTATCGTTATTTTGCAGCAGATCGACGCACTTTGTCCACTTTTAGGCTCCTGATCTAGCTGATGGGGCGCTGTCAGGACTCTCAGCAAGCCACCCTATGCCCTGCTCACTGCCCGACTGCCCATCGGCCAAGCCGATACCGCAAGAAAACCACTTTACAGGCGGGACGTCAAGCTGGCTCGTAGCGTACAGTTGGCGTATTTCTGTATTTTAACGGCACTTTAGCTGAAATTAGGCGAAGATACTGCTATCCAAACGCGATTTACAACAAAGGCTTTAGCAGGGATTCGAGCTTTTCCGGTCTTAACATGCCAACTTGGGCACTGGTGACCTTACCCGACCGGTCGATCACCAGGGTAAACGGCAGCACGCTGCGCTGGTTGCCCAGCTGGCGCGCGAACTCCATGGTTTCCAGTCCGCCCACCACGAGGGGGTAGTTGATGCCTATTTCCTTCGCATATGGCGCGACCCGCTCCTTTTGGTCGATGGCAACTCCCACGAACTGGACGCCATCTGCACGGAAACGCTCCTGAAACTGGATAAAACCGGGGATCTCCTCGCGGCACGGCGCGCACCAGGTTGCCCAGAAATTGACCACTAGCACCTTACCGCGCCATTGCTCGAAGGGTTGCAGCTTGCCGTCCACGCCCATCAGGCTGGCGGCCAGCACCATGCGGCCGGCGGCGGCCGGATCGGGCGGCGCATCGCTCGTGCGCCACTGATAGAAGAGCGCCCCCGCTGCCGCAAACGCCACCGCGACGCCGGCGGCGAGCAGCACCTGCCACGCGCGGGTCATCGCAGGGCCAGGTCGAGGGTCGCCGCGAATTTGCCGGCGGGCTGGAAACCAACCACGCGCAGGCCGTTGATCTCTTTGCCCTGACGATCGAAGAACACGATCCCCGGCGGGCCGAACAGGTTGAAGCGCTTGAGCAGCGCCTTGTGCTCGTCGAGGTTCTGCGTAACGTCTGCCTGCAGCGCAGCCATGCCGGCCAGTTTGGCGCGCACCGCGTCGTCGCTAAACGTATAGCGCTCCATCTCCTTGCACGACACGCACCAGTCAGCATAGAAATCGAGCATCACCGGCTTGCCGGCGGCGGCGCGGATCGCGTCATCGAGTTGCGCCAGGCTGTTGACGCGCTGAAACGCCGGCGCGCGTTCCTCCTGCGCCGCGGCGCCACGCAACCCCGAGAGCGGCTGCAGAATATCGCGGCCTCCCGACAGCGCGCCGATCAGCAACGCCGCGCCCGCCAGCAACGCGATCACGCCCACGCCTTTGAACAGTTTGCGAATGCCGGGAGTGTGCGGCGGCAGCGGGTCGAGCGCGTGCAGATAAATCGCGCACACGATCAGCAATACCGCCCACGCCAGCATGTGCGCCATCACCGGCAGCAGCGGCGACACCAGGTAGATCGCGACACCCAGCAGCAAAACGCCGAAAAAGCGTTTCACCGTTTCCATCCACGGCCCTGTTTTCGGCAGCAAGGTGCCTGCCGAGGCGCCGACCACGAGCAGCGGTACGCCCATGCCCAGCGCCATCGTGAACAACGCCGCGCCGCCCAGCACCATGTCCCCCGACTGGCTGATATAGAGCAGGGCGCCGGCCAGCGGCGCCGCGACGCAGGGCCCGACGATCAGCGCAGACAACACGCCCATGATGAATACGCCGGCAAAGTGACCGCCGTGCAGTTTGTTGCTCGTCACGGTGAGCCTGCTTTGCAACGCGCTGGGCAATTGCAATTCGTAATAGCCGAACATCGATAGAGAAAGCAGCACGAAAACCGCCGCAAAGGCCGACAGCACCCACGGATTTTGCAAAGCCGCGGACAACATGGTGCCGAGCAGGCCTGCCGCCACGCCGGCCAGTGCGTACGTCAGCGCCATGCCAAGCACATAGGCCAACGACAACGCGAACCCGCGTGCATGCGTGAGGTGCTCACCGTGCGGCACCAGGATGCCCGACAGTATGGGTATCATCGGAAACACGCATGGCGTGAACGCCAGCAGCAGGCCGAAGCCGAAGAAGCTCGCGATGAGCGCCCAGAATCCGCCTTTGAACAATCCTGCAATCAGCGCATCTTCCGACTGCGCGCTGGACGCGCCCGCACCCGGGACGGCGGGCAGGAACGGCGTCTGCCCGCTCGCGGCGGCGGCCGGCGTAAACGACGCGAGCACCAGCGCTGCCGTCTGCTCCAGCGGCGGGTAACACACGCCGATATCAGCGCAACCCTGCGATTCCGCCTTTAATGTAAACCCCGCTGCCGGCGCCACCAGGCCTTTGACCGGCAGCACGAAGCGCTGCTCGCCCCGGTACGTCTGCACTTCGCCGAAATAGTCGTCTTTCTTGATTTTGCCCGGCGGCAACTGCGAGGCGCGATCTCATAGCGCACTTCGACCTGGTTGGCGTCGAGCAGGCGCGCCGAAAAACGAAACGCTTTCTCGGGCTCGAGCAACTCCGGCTCGGACGCGCCGGCGCCGCACGACAGCAACAGCAGCAGCAGGGGAATCAGTCGTTTAAGCATTGAGGGTTCAGCCGCTCTCGGTCACGGTCGCCGCGTTCAGCCATTCGAGGTAGTCGCCAGAACCGTGCCCTACAGAGACCGCGACGATTTCCGGAAGTTCGTAGGGGTGCAGGCTTTTGATCGCGGCCTCGACCTCGGCGTAGATTTCGCTGCGCGTCTTGATCAGCAGCGGCACTTCAACGGCGGTCTCGACCGCGCCCTGCCAGCGGTAAACCGAAATGCATTCGGCGAGTATGTTGACGCAGGCCGCCAGCCTGCGCTCGACCAGCGTATGCGCGATCTTCTGCGCAACCTCACGATCCGGCACATTGGTTATCACGATGATCGCGCTCATTGCCCGCTGCCGCGCGCGGGCCCGATCGCGGCAATGCCGTCGCGCACCGTCGGATAGCGCAGCTTGAAGCGCAGCTCTTTTTTCATGC
>JAIOOZ010000380.1 GCA_021414185.1 Betaproteobacteria bacterium | reverse complement strand
CTGACGCCGCGGCAAACGCTGGCGTTTGCGCTCGCCGTCGGCGGCAGCGGGCTCGCGCTGCTGTATTTCGAAGTCAACGCGCTGACGATGTGGCTGACGCTCGCGACCTTCGTCGGTTACGCGGTCGTGTATACCGTCGTGTTAAAACCGATGACGCCGCAAAACATCGTGATCGGCGGCGCGTCGGGCGCGATGCCGCCGGTGCTGGGGTGGGCGGCGGTGACCGGTGACGTGCCCTTCCAGGCGCTGCTGCTGTTCCTGATTATTTTTGCGTGGACGCCGCCGCATTTCTGGGCGCTCGCGTTGTACCGCAAGCAGGAATACGCCAAGGCCGGCGTGCCCATGCTGCCGGTGACGCACGGCGATAAATTCACGCGCCTGCACGTACTGTTTTACACCGTGATCCTGATCGCGGTGACGCTGCTGCCATATGCCACGCGCATGAGCGGCCTGATCTACGTGGTGGCGGCGATTGTCCTCGGCGGCGTGTTCCTCTATTACGCGATCCGCATTTACCGCGATTACAGCGACCGTCTCGCGCAGACCACTTTCCGCTACTCGATTTTGTATCTGACGCTGATGTTCGCGGCGTTGCTGCTTGACCACTATTTTACGTATTGACGCGCAATGCGCAGTCTGACGGCGGGCGCGCTGTTGTTGCTGGCGGCATTCTGCGCGGGCTGCGGGCCATCGCAAAAGGGCCCGGCATTCGAGCTGACCGATATCACCGGCGCCGATTTCGGGCGCGACGTGCGCCTCACCGACCACACCGGCAAGGCGCGCACGCTGGCGGACTTCAAAGGCAAGGTCGTTGTCGTTTTCTTCGGCTACACGCATTGCCCCGACGTCTGCCCGGTCACGCTGGGCGAACTCGCCATCGTCGCCAGGGAGCTCGGCAAGGACGCCGCGAACATGCAGGTATTGTTCATCACGGTCGACCCGGAACGCGATACGCCTGCCGTGCTGGCCAAATATGTGCCGGCTTTCAATGCGGATTTCCTTGGGCTGTACGGCGACGCCGAGGCGACGGCGCGCACCGCCAAGGATTTCAAGGTGTTCTTTCAGAAGCAGGCCCCGGCGGGCGGCGGTTACAGCGTCGACCACTCGGCGGGAACGTATGTCTACGACAAGGCGGGGCGCCTGCGCCTATTTGCGAGTTACGGACAGGGCGCACCCAAGCTGCTGCACGACATCCGGTTGCTGCTGCAAAGTCCCTGATGGAGCTTGGCTTAAGCGGACGTGTTGCGGTGATCGTCGGCGGCAGCACCGGCATCGGGCGGGCGACTGCTCTGCGGTTCGCGGCGGAAGGCACGAAACTGGCGATTTGCGCGCGGCGGCCGGAAGTCCTCGCCAGCCTCGCTGCCGAAATCAACGGCAGCGGCGCGGAACTGATGACTGTCGCCGCGGATGTCTCGCGCGCGGGCGAGGTCGAGCAATTTATCGCCGCGACGGCACAGCGGTTTGGCCGCATAGACATACTCGTCAACAACGCCGGCAGCACCTCGCAGGGCCCGTTCGCGGAGGCGGATGACGCCAAGTGGCAATACGATCTGGAAGTAAAGCTGATGGCGCAGGTTCGCGCGGCGCGCGCTGTTTTGCCGTTCATGCGGGCGCAGCGTCAGGGCCGCATCATCAATATCAGCATGTCCGGCGCCAAACAGCCGCATGCGGCGTCGTTTCCGACCAGCGTCAGCCGCGCGGCCGGTCTCGCCTTCACCAAGGCGCTGTCAAAAGAAGTGGCCGCCGACGGCATACTCGTGAACGCGATTGCGCTCGGCTGGATCAA
>JAIOOZ010000379.1 GCA_021414185.1 Betaproteobacteria bacterium | reverse complement strand
GTGGCCGCCCAGTGTGGCGTACGCATTGACCGTCATGTTGTTGCTGTAATGCAGGGTCAGTTTCATGTCGGCCGGCAGGTTCAGCGCCGCACCGAGGCGGTCGGCCAGTTGCTGCAATCCCGCCTCCTGCACCACAAACCGGGGGTCTGCGGTCATTCGCGTGGCCATGAAGTCGCACTCCACCGCAAACGGCAGGCGCGGTGCCAGCATGCCGGCGAACTAGGCGAGGACCAGCGCCACTGCGAGGCTGATGACCAGCACGCCGCCAAGCAGGATTGCCATCTCGCGCACCGGTTGCTCCGCCGCTGGATCGTATTGCTCCGGCTGCGGCGGGTTTTCCAGTTTCACGTCAGCCGGTCCGTTTCGGGACCAGGGCAGTGCCGTAGGCCAGGATTTCGATGGCGGCGATGCCACCGCGCGCACCCATGGTGACGTTGAAGCTTTCGAACTTGACGTTGAAGATCGCATTCCCGCCCAGTTCCCGGGTCTGCTGCTTGAGGCGCAGTATCGATTCGCGCCGGGCGCGGTCGAGCAGGGTTTCATAGACGCGGAAGCGGCCGCCGAAGATCTTGCGCAGGCCGGCGACGAACCACTTGAAATAGTCCGAGGAAATCACGGCGCTGCCCGAAACCAGGACGGAATCGACCCCGGTCATTTCGGGAGGCGCCCGCTTGGCCGCGAACAGCAGGATGTCGGCGTTTCGGCGGCGCCCTGGGCGATCGAGGTCGTCTGGTAGCGGACGTTCAGCACGGCGTTCGCGCCGATCGACTGTGCCGCCTGCAGCAGTCGGTTGGTCGCTTCCGTGCGCGATTCCTGGAGCAGTTCGGTATAGCCCGTGAGTTCGCCGCCGACGATGTTCTTCAGGCTGGCGAGCAGGTCCTTGCCAACGTGCTTGGCGCGCACCGTATTGCCCTGCACCATGCCCAGATGGCGGACGATGCGTCGTCCGGGATAGTAGTCGAGGTTGCTGATCAGGATTTCGGTCGTCATGCGGGTACCCCATATTTCGGATTGATCCAAGCGCGCGCATGTTGGCCGCGGTGCGGGTGCATCGTGCTCTCGCGACGGCACGACCGGTTTCATTATCACATGACATCCGGCGCTCCGGCGCCTCCGGTCGGCGGCGCGAGTATCATGTTTCCCGTCCTTCCCGTGGGAGCTCGCAATGAAAAAGCCCGCCGCCTTGCCCGATCTTGACCACCCGACGCTCGATGCCGAATCGATCCGGCGTTCGCTCTACAACCGCCTGATCTACACCATCGGCAAGGACCCGATCACTGCCACCGACCGCGACCGGGTCTATGCCGCGGCGGCCGAGACCTTCAATGCTGCGAAGAACAGCCCGCACCTGGAAGTCTTCCGCAGGAAGGGCATCGAGGTCATCCTGCTCTCCGACCGCGTCGACGAGTGGGTGGTGTCGCACCTGACCGAGTTCGATGGCAAGCAACTGGTCTCCGTCGCCAAGGGCGGCCTGGATCTCGGCAAGCTGGAAGACGAGGCCGAGAAGAAGGAACAGGAATCGGCGGCCGGCGAGTTCAAGGAACTGACCGAGAAGATCGCCAGGAGTCTCGGCGAGCGGGCCAAGGAAGTGCGCGTCACGCATCGCCTGACCGACGGCCCGGCCTGTCTGGTGGCGGACGATCACGACGTTTCCGGCAACCTGGCGCGCATCCTCAAGGCCGCCGGCCAGAAGGCGGCCAGCTCGACGACCCGGCGACCTTCGTCAAGCGCATGAACCAGTTGATGCTGGAGATGAGCGGTAGTTAAGAAGCGGGCGCCAAAGCAATTGGACGTTGGCCCTGAGCTTGTCGAACGGCCGCTTCAAGGTCTTGCGCCCGTTATCGATAAACGAGCCCGGGTGCTGATCCTGGGCTCGTTTCCGTCTACGGCTTCGCTCGTCGCGCAGCAGTACTACGCCCATCCGCAGAACCAGTTCTGGCGCATCCTCGGCGCGGTGATCGAATAGCCGCTGAAGGAAATGGACTACGCGCCGCGCATTGCGGCGGTGCAGGCGGCGGGCATCGCGATCTGGGACGTGTTCGCCACCTGCGGGCGCGCCCGCAGCCTCGACAGCGCGCTCCGCGACACGGTGCCGAATCCGCTTGCCAGGTCGCAAGAGTCGGCGCCGGCGCCACGGCGAATCTGCTTCAACGGCCGCATGGCGGCGCGCCGCATCCGCGAAGTCGAGGCGATGGGCTTTGGGGCTTTGGTGCTGCCTTCCACCAATTCGGCCAACGCCGGCATGTCCCTCGGGGAAAAGCTCGCGCGCTGGCGCGAGGCCTGCGCGCCTGACAGATCAGTAAAGCCGCAGGAACAGGGCGCCGCCCATGACGAAAGCGCACTCGATCCGGCCGCGATATTCGGCGAGGAATTCATCGCCGGCGCGGTGCGGCCCGTCACCGAACGGCCAGGTATAGTCGTCGAGAATGATCCAGCCGCCATCGGCAACGAAGGCGGTCCAGGCCGCGATGTCCGCCTTGACGGCGGCGTAGGCATGGTTGCCGTCGATGTGCAGGATTGCAATCCGCCCTTCGTAGCTCGTGGTACCGAATGCTGCGCTGGTGACGCTGTGCTGGTCTCGATAATGCTTCGCCCCGTCGATGGACGGCATGCGCAGGTAGTTCACGAGATTTGCGCCGAAGGGCAGGAGATTCATTTCGAATACGGTCAGCGCCTCTTCGGCATCCATCAGCGCCGAACCCTTGTCGACCAGTCCGTGCTCGTCGTGCTGCACCAGATGCGCGTTCGACCAGGGGTCCACGCAGAGCAGGCGGCCGATGCCGTAAAGGCGGGCCAGGTCGGCCAGGATGCAGGCCGATTTACCCCACCAACTGCCGATTTCGACAATGTCGCCGGCGACAGTGTGGCGCGCGACGTCGTGCAGGGCACGGGTTTTCTCATGACTGCACATGCCGGGAACCGTCTCCGCATGGCGCAGCAGCGCGGCAACCGCAATCTCGGCGATCGCCGGCTGCGGCGTGCGCGACACGGCCAGCGCCAGCGGGTGCGCCAGCATCTCGCGGGAATCGATCCGGGTGGCGCGATAGCCGGCCATCAATTCCTCGACTGGTGACGCGTTGACCAGCGTCACGTCGGGGGCCAGATTACCCAGCACGCCTTGCAGGTGGTTCCAGATCACCGGGTTCGGCGTGTAGATGCCGCCGATGCCATAATCGCGGATGGCCTGGCGCAGCGCGGCATTGAAGCCGGCTTCGTGAATGTACGGCAAGCGCAGCCATGATGGATATTGTTCGCTGGCGATGTCGTAGGCCAGCGACGAAGCGCCGATCACCGCCACGCCTTCGCGTCGGCACCGGCGCAGGTAGTCCAGCGCGCGCGGCATGCCACCGGGAAAGATCAGGACCGGCCCGGCGCCCAGGCCAATCGCATCCGCCATCTCAGCACCCTGCCTCGCAGACGAGGAAGATGCTGGAGCACAGGTCGGGGTACTGCTGGCCCAAGGCGTAGCAGCCGTCGAGGTAATCGGGCGATACGATGTCGGTCTGCAAAAGCCTGTCCCACTGGAAATTTGCAAGTGCCTTGAAGAAAATGCCGGACCGGTGCACGATTCTCAGGCCGGCCGCCGTCGCGTCGCGCTCCAGCGTGTCGAGCGCATAGGTACGAAGATGTCCGTGTCGGGCTTCGGCCTCGGTCACGGCCGCGTTGTGCGTGATCAGGCCCATCTTGACGGCGATCTGCCGCGACGGCGCGTTGGCGTTCGGACAGGCGAGGAAGAAGCGTCCGCCCTCCGCCAGCCACTCCGTATTGACGCGCCGCAGGAGGGCGACCGGATCGTCGAGATGCTCCAGCACGTGCGTCATCACGATGTTGTCATAGCGTTCTGGCAGCACCGCCTGCTCGAACGTGGCGTTGACCAGGCGGACCCGGTCGCCGAGCCTGCGCCGCGCTTCCTCGCAGGCCAGGCTGGACGCCTCGACACAGGTGATGTCGCGGAAATCGTCAAGCAGGCGCCGGGTGAAGTCGCCCTTGAAGCTGCCCAGTTCCAGCAGCGTGCCTGTGTTGAAGAATGGCTCGAACGAGCGGATCATGTACGGGTGCATGACGTCGAGGTCGAAGCCGTAGTGATAGAGCCTTCCGGCGTCGCTGTCGAATTCGCGGTTGTAGTCTCTTGATTCGCTGTTCATCGGTCGATCCTGTCCATGTCAAGTCGTGCCAGTCCGAATCCGTGCCGGCCGAACTCGTTGCCGTTATATAGCAAATAGACCTCGCCATCGCACTCGAAGGCATGCGGGTAGCACTGCATGTCCGCATCCCACTCGCCCGGGGTGCCTTCCAGTGCCGGCTGGTCGTCGCGTGTCCAGTTGCGGAGATCGTCGGACCACGCGTGTCCGATGCGATAGCCTCGTGCCCGGTTGCGGCGGAAATCGAATGACTCGCGGTAGCAGAAGAACATGTGATGCCGTCCGCCGATGTCGATCACCGTCGGCAGTGCCTGGCTTTCGTCCGGTCCCAATCGATCGGGAATGATCTGCCGTGCTTCCTCTTTGGTCCATTCGCGGCCATCGGCGGACACGGCGTGGCCGATCTTGTAGGTGCGTTCGGGCGCTTCCTCGCGATCCCGGGCCTGCCAGCGCGTGCCGAAGATGTACCACATGTGGAACACGCTGCCGTGCATGCGGACGCAGGGATCGCCGACCAGGAAGGGCTCGTGCGGTGACGCGCTCAGGACCGGCCCGTCGCCGTCCCGCTGGAACGTGCGCCCCTGGTCGGCGCTGGTCGCCAGTCCGATGGCCATGTCGATCGAAACGCTCACGCGGCGACTCCAGCCGCAGGTGTAGCCAAGGATACGGTCGCCCACGCGCAGGAAGTTCATCGGGAATATGCCGTGCTCGTCGAAGCTGCCCAGCTTGCCGTCGGCGATCACCGGCTTGTCGCAGACGTCGATGACGCGCCGGAAGCCCTTGTCGAAATCGGCAAAGCGGATGCAACTGAGGTACTTGCCATTCGCCGACTGTCGTCGCGCCGAGAAATAGACCCGCACGAACTCGTCGAACACCAGCGCCTGGGGTCCTTGCGCAAATCCGACGATATCGGTCCCCAGATCGTGTTGCGACGGGTCGAAAATCAAGCCGAGCTTTTCCCATTTCATCAGGCAAGCGCTCCTTCCAGACGCGCCAGGCCGAATCCATGGCGGCCGACCTGGTTGCCCAGATACAGCATGTAGACCGTCCCGTCGATTTCGAACAGGTGGGGATAGGCGACCATTTCGCTGTCCCATCCTTCGTCCGAGACGTCAATGCCGGCCTTCGAGTCGTCCCGGGTCCAGTGCAGCATGTCGCTGGAGGAGGCATAGCCGATGCGGTAGCTCCGCTCGCGGCTGAAGCGGAAATCGGTGGCCTGCCGATAGCAGAAGAACATGTGGTACTTGCCATTGCTGAAGAAGATGTCCGGGCAGGCCTGGGCTTCGTCTGCGCCGAGCCTGTCGGTGATGATGTCGCGGTCGAGCCGGGTCCAGTGGATCCCGTCCGCCGAATGCGCCATGCGCAGCTTGTAGATCACTTCCGGACGCCCGTCGGCGATAAGCCATTTTCTTCCGGCGGTATAGGCCAGGTACCAGGTGTCGCCATACCTCCTGATTTTTGGCGAGGTGACCACGAAGGGCTCATCCAGGGAATGAGACAGTACCGGCCCCGGGCCGAATTTGACAAAGCTGTTGCCGCCATCGGTGCTGCGTGCCATGCCCAGCGAGACATTGAAGGGTACGGACTCGCAGCGCGTCCAGCCGCCGTAGCAGGCGAGGATGTCCGCGCCGTCCCGGATCGTGGAAACGGGGTAGGTACCGAATTCGTCGAAGGTCCCCAGCCCACCCAATTCCAGGACCGGCTCGCGCGCCATGTTCACGACCTCGAACAGGTTGTCGCGGTTCAGGTCGACGTAGGTGCAGTAACTGACATACTGTCCGCCCGCGTCGGCTTTCGGCCGGCAGCAGAAATAAATGCGGACAAACGTGTCGAAGAGTATCGAGTTCGGCGCCTGGGCAAACTCGTTGAACCACTCGGGCTTGCCGGCGAGCCTGGCCGGCTCCAGCAGCAAACCCAGCTTATTCCACTTGAACATCCGGTTCTCCGCGTTTCCGCATGATCAGCTTGATGGCCTGGACCAGCAGCCGGCTTTCCTCGACGAAGATCCTTCCCCCGAGGTCCCATGCGGTCTCGTTGTCGCGCACCGCGACAGGTTGCTGCAGGATGATCTCGCCACCGTCGATGTGCTCGTCCACATAATGCACCGTGCAGCCCGCCACGGTGTCACCGCTGGCCAGTACCGCCTCCTGAACCCGCACGCCATACATGCCCCTGCCACCGTATTTCGGCAGCAGCGATGGATGGGTATTGATCATCCGGCCCGCCCATTTGCGGCACAAGTCGGCGCTGATGATGGGGAAGAAGCCTGCCAGGACGATCAGATCGGTATCGGCGGGTATGGCCTGATCCATGGCTCGGGAAAAATCCTCGGTCGGCAGCGTTCGATCCACCAAGTGATGCGGAATGCGATGCTGGCGAGCTTTGTCGATGGCGCCGCATTCGCGATCGACGATCAGCAACCCGACCCTGTAACCGACTGCGTCCTGCGCCCGGGCTACGGCTTCAAAATTGCCGCCGCCGCCGGACGCGCATACCGTGACAAGAAAGTCGTCTTTCATGTCAGCTTGTATTCGCCGAGCAAGGCCGCGACGACTGCTTTCGGATTGAACATCATGACGTCGATGATGGAAAGCCAGGGCACGAATTCGTCGCCAAACTGGGAATACCCGATCGGCGTGGACTGAAGGAACTTCAGCGCGATGCCGCGTGCCGCGAAGTCCTCCCCGGCATACAGTTCCGTGCCGCCGCTGGCATTGATGTAGGTGTCCGCGCCGACCGCGTGGCACAGGGCCAGCACCTTGTCCCGGCCTTTCAGGTCATGGTCGATGTCGATGGTGGAGGAGACCCGGATCCCGGTGGCTATCCCCAGGTGCTCGCAGGTTCTGACGATGGAGTGATGCAAGAAGCCGAACAGGTTGCGATCCTCGTGCCGCACGACCTGCTCCATCAGCGGGAAGGTCTCGGCGAAGTACGGCGCCCGCCGGTAGGCGCCGTCGATCCGGTCGAGGAACTTGTCGGCACTGAAGTCCGCGGCAAGTTCCCGCTCGCGCACGTCGCGGAAATCCGAATCGGCTTTCAGCGGCAGGCTGAACAGCACCACCTTGCCATTTTGCAGCATGCGGTTGCGGTTGATCCAGCCCCGCTTCGTGTACTTGATGTTGTCGTACACGATGAACAGGTCAACCGCCGCGATAAGCTGGAAGTAGCCGATGTAGGGGAGAAAGTAAGGCTGCATTATTGCCGCCGTGATGTGACCATTGCGATTGGCGGAACATTCCGGCGATGGCGACATCATGGATTGGCGATCAATCGGGTGATGGTTTCGACCTGTCGATCTTCCAGTGCCGGGTAGAGTGGCAGGCAGAGTACCCGTTGCGCCGTGTCAGTTGCCACCGGCAGGTTGCTCTGCTGCGCGGAGGGAAGCCCCCGGTACATGGGAAAGTCCGAGATCAGGGGATGGAAGTAGCGGCGCGGATGAATGCCGTTGTCCTTGAGCCTGGTATAGAGCGCGTCGCGCGCGATCGGATAGTCGTCTTCCACCAGGATCGGAAAATAGGAATGGTTGGGGGCCGTCTCGCCGGCATCCGCCAGGCATCGAATCCCCGCGACATTCGCCAGGCGCCTCCGGTAATCCCTGTCGATTTCCCCGCGTCGGGCGAGCGCCCGATCGATGTAATTGAGCTGTAGCAATCCAAGCGCCGCATTGAATTCGCTCATTTTTCCGTTGATTCCCGGGGCTACTATGGTCTCCTCGTCCACGAAGCCGAAGTTCTTCAGGTGGTCGACGCGTTGCTTGGTCTCGGCGTCATGGCAGACGATCGCGCCGCCTTCGAAGGTGTTGAAGACCTTGGTGGCGTGAAAGCTCAGGACTGAGAGATCGCCGTGGTTGAGCACGCTGCCCTTCTGGTCTCGTACGCCGAAGGCGTGAGCGGCGTCGTAGATCACCTTCAATCCGTGCTTGTCGGCGATTTTTGCGATGCGCGCCACGTCGCAGGGGTGCCCATAGCAGTGCACCGGCAGGATCGCGGTGGTTTGCGAGGTGATGGCCGCTTCGATACGCGCCGGGTCAAGGTTGAGCGTAAGCGGATCGATGTCCACGAAGACCGGCTTGATGCCATTCCACAGCAGGGAGTGGGCGGTCGCCACAAACGAGTACGGCGTGGTGATGACCTCTCCCGTAATGCGCAAGGTTTGGAGGGCGGTGATGAGCGCTACCGTGCCGTTGGTCAGCAGGGCGACGTGCTTGACGCCCAGGTAGTCACACAAGGCGTGTTCGAGTTGCTGGTGGAAGGGGCCGTTGTTGGTCAGCCACTTGCTGTCCCATATCTGTTGCAGATAGGGGATGAATTCCTCCAGGGGTGGCAACAGGGGTTGCGTTACATAAATGGGCGGCGCTTTGGCAGAGTCAGACATGTACTGGCCCCATGTGCCAAGTAATCGACGCCACGCCCGATGACTTGCGACACCGCCCGGGCTGGCTGCGGATTCGGATTGGCGGCCGTTGCATCATGGCGACTCGGGAACTTCGCCCGTGCGTGCAATCGAGCGAAGAAAACCGATCAAGGCGTCGACTGGCTGCAGATTTTCATACAGCCGGAAATTGTTCTTCAGTATCGTTGCGCGAAGCCTGTTCCGCAGCGGCAAGTTGCCGGCGATCTCGACAGCCTTCCGGGCATACGCCTCGGTGTCGTCCACGATGCACTCTTCCACGCCAAGCACTTGGCACCAATAAGCCCCGACTCGCCCGCGCATGAACTCCCCGGCTTTTGTTACCAGCGGCGTACCGGTAGCGCCAGTGACTACCACGGTCGAGCCGATTCCAAAATGGAAGGGATCCAGAACGACGTCGGCCGTCGCCACCGCGCTGATAAAGTCGCCCGAGTCCCTCAGCCACGGAAGGAAAACAATCCGGCTGCGCGCATCGTCGGTCAGGGTTGTCGCGAAACGCTTCAGCAGCGCCGTTTTCCAGTGCGGGCAGGTATGGTCCTCGAACAGCACCACCACGCCATTGGCATCAAGTTCCAGCACCCTCGATAGTACATCGTCGAAATCGGGGTGGAGCTTTTGCAGCTTCATCGGGCACATGTAGAGGTGCCGTGCGGCGGGCAAACCAAGGTTCTGGCGCGTCTTGAGTGTTGTCGGTACGGCCGGACGCGCAAAGTGGAATACCGGCTGCGGCAGGCAAATCAGTTTCTCGCTGTAGTGCCGAGCGGCGCACTCGGGTTCGAACAGCCCGGACGACAGGAAATAGTCGACATTTCCGATGCCGGTCGTCACCGGGTGTCCGGGCAGGACGCACTGGGTCCGCGCCAAACGCGAAAACGCCAGGAAATAGCTCAGGGGCTCCATGCCGATATCGAGGTAGATCAGGATGTCCAGCTCCAACCCGGCAATCGCCTCCCTTGCTCGCGCCAGGTCGTTTGCCACGCTCAACCGCCGGCCGACAAACCCGGAATAGATTTGTTCATCGACGGCGTGCTCCGAAATCAGGGCCACATCAAATCGCACATCCACTGACAGCGCCTCGATCACCTTGCTGAAGCAAAGTGACACCGAGTGGCTGTAGAGGAACCTGGAAAAGACTCCGACCCGAGTCGGCCGCTGCGTATCCGCCGCCGGTCTGGCGCAGTGGGGCGAAACATACAGCAGGGACGGGCAGGCTTGCTCGTAGTACTTCGCCACCTTGATCTGCAAGTCGCGGTCGTTCAGTCCGTGGTAGGCGAGGTAAAAATTGGTTTCGCCGATGCTCTTCAGGGGATCGGCCAGCGCGACACGATCCGCCATCAAGGCATCCAGGTTGCGCTCGAACCGGGCGCGGGTTTCCAGCACCTGCTGCCTGCTGCCCATGATGGCCGGAAGCATCAAGGCCTGTTTTGTCCGGGCCGCATCGATACCCAACTGGCTTGCCTTGAGATAGCTGGCGTTGGCCTCGTCCAGGCGTTCCAGATTCTTGAGGGTGGTGCCGAGGTTGTAATGGGCGTCAGCCAGGCCTGGCTTGATTTGCAAGGCCAGCCGGTGGTTGGCCTCCGCTTCGTCCAGAAGGTCGAGATTCTGGAGTGTGGCGCCCAGATTGCTCAGCGTTTCGGCGCTGTTTGGTCTGATTTCCAGCGCTCGTCGGTAGCTGTCAGCCGCTTCGCCCCAGTGCCCCAGGTCATGAAGGACAACGCCGAGGTTGCTGTAGGCGTCAGCGTAGGCAGGTTTGATCGCCAGCGCCTTTCGACAGGCAGCCTCGGCCTCGTCGAGCCGTCCCAGATCCTTGAGGGTGATTCCCAGATTGCTGTAGGCCTCGGCAAAGTCCGGTTTGCACAGCAATGCCCGCCTGTAGCTCGATTCGGCCTCGCCCAGCCGGCCCTGCTTCCGGTGGGCATTGCCGAGATTGCTGTGCGCTTCCGCGAAATCGGGCTGGATCTTCAGCGCCCGCCGATGGCTGGCTTCGGCTTCGTCGAAGCGCCCCAGGTCGTGCAGGGCAATGCCGAGATTGACGTGCGCCGCAGCCAGCCCGGGATTGATCCTCAGCGCCGCGCGGCAGCTTGCTTCGGCCTGGTCCAGGCACCCCATCTCCAGCAGAACCAGGCCGAGGTTGCTGTGCACATCGGCATCGTGCGGCGACAGGGCCGCCGATTGGCGCAAGGCCGGCAGCGCATCCGCATTGTTTCCCTGTTGCATGAGTACGGCCCCCAGGGCCTTCCAGCCAAAACCGTGGCGGGGAAAGCGCATCGTCATTGCATGGGCCAATGTCGCTGCTTCAACGTCGCGCCCTTCGTTGAACAAGCGGATTACCGCGTTTATCTCTTGCGGGGAGGGCAGCTTCATTTCGCGGGATGGGACGTGTTTGGCCAGTCGATTCGCCTTGGGCTTTCTGGACCTGCGCATATCTTCCTTGCCTTGAGGAGCCACCGGCGAGGGGGCGGATGGCAGCCCACGTTCCATCCCTGTCGTCAGATCTCCATCCATTCGCTGTTCCAGGGCTTCGACCTCAGGTCCTTCCAGACCCTGCTGTCGGGCAAGTGTCAGCACCTGCCGTGCTTCCTCGGGCTGGTGGTCCTGAAACAGCGCGTCGATGTAGCTCAACCAGTATTGTCGGTGCGTCGGATCGGCCTCCAGGGCCGCCAGAAAATGTGGCAGGCCGGTAGCGGGAAGCCCCGTCTGCATTGCCAGGATCCCGAGGTTGTGGTTTGCCACCGGGTGTGCCGGGTCGATTTGCAGCACGGCTTTGTAGAGCGCTCCGGCTTCTTCCAGATTGCCGGCGTGATGCCGGGCAACGGCCTGCTGGAAGGCCTGCTCCAATTTTGCCGATACGGCTTGTCGGGCGCGAGGATCGATGGTCACGGGCGCGGCTCCGGTGTTGGAGCAGCCAGATTTTCCAGCGATACTTCGAAAGATTCAGGCGGCAAGGTTGCACACCAGCGCCGCCACATGACGCGCAGGGCCTGTTCAAGACCCGCGGCAATGAGTTGCGGCTGGCTTATCTCCGACATCTCGATGCGATGGCGCAGGCCGGCCCGTATCTCCGACAGGGCCTCAAGCCGGCTCGCCCAGAACACGCCTTTGCGCATGAAATCGTCGGCGTCGCGTGCGACGAACTCTTCCAGCCCGACATGTCCGAGGATCGAGGCGCCGGTGCGGCCCGCAGTCGTATTTCCGGCCAGGGTGATTGTCGGCACCCCCATCCACAGCGCGTGAAGGGTGGTGGTGCCGCCGTTGTAGGGGAAGGTATCGAGGCAGATGTCGACCTGGTAGTGCTGGCCCAGGTAGGTCTTCATGTCGCTGCGCGGAATGAAGTCTAGCCGCTGCCGCGAGACGCCTTCCCGGTCGAACCATTCGATCAGGCTATCGTAGCGTTCGCCCTCGCGCATCGCGCCCAAAACCATCCTGGCATCGGGCAAGGCACGCAGCAACCGCGACCAGACTGAAACCACCGAATGGCTGAGCTTGCCCAGACGGTTGAAACTGCCGAAGGTCAGATGGCCTTTGTCCGCCGCGGGAAGCCCGCTTACCGGTGGCGCCTCGCGGCTCGGCAGGAAGGGGGCATTGGCCGGCAGGCACACGATCTTTTCGGTGAACTGGTCGTCGAATTGCCCGGCCGGCAGAAACAGCCGGTCCGCGAGATAGTAGTCCATGGCGCTCAGGCCCGTGGTGCCCGGATAGCCCATCCAGCTCGCCTGCACCGGTGCCGGCTTGCCGGCAAACGCGATCAGTCGGTTCCTCGCGGTGTGACCCGAGAGATCGATAAGGATGTCGATGCCATCATCGAAGACTCTGGTGGCCATGGCTTCATCGCTCAAGCCGGCAACGGAATTCCAGTGTGCGAAGCAGTCCCGCAAACGTTGCGTCACGGCGTCTTCGATCACGTGATTGGAGTATGCGTAGAGCGACAGCCGCGGGAATCGGGACAACGCGGCCAGCACCGGCTCGACGAAATAGGCCATTGCATGATTGCGGAAATCAGCCGATACAAAGCCGACCCGCAGTGCGCGCTCGGGGTCGCGCGGGCCATCAAAGCTCGGCCATTTGGCGCGGAGGCGGGGTTCGAACTGCGCGCCGAATCGGCAGTGTTCGGCAAACAGCTCCTCTGGCCCTGTTTCCGCAATCTGGCTGAGGCAGAACAGCAGGTTGCTGCGCGTCCTGGCACAATCCGGGTCAATCTCCAGCGCACGCCGGTAGCTTGCCACCGAGTCTTCGATGCGACCCATGTCATGGAGCACGCCGCCCAGGTTACCCAGGGTATCGGCGGAATCGGGCTTGATGTCGAGGGCTCTTCGGTAGCTGGCTTCGGAGGCTTCCAGCCGTCCCTGATCCCTGAGACTGATGCCCAGGTTGCTCAGCGCCTCGGCGAACTCCGGTTCGATCGCCAGCGCGCGGCGCAAGCTGGCCTCGGCTTCTTCAGTCCTGCCCAGTTCGAGAAGAACCGCACCGAGGTTGTTATGTGCCTTGAAGTTGTCCGGGTCGAGCTCCAGTGCCCGTCGATAGGCGGCCTCCGCCTCGCTGGCCCTGCCCAAGTCGAGCAGAACCGCGCCCAGGTTACCGAGTGCTTCGAGGCCATCCGGATCTATTTCGATGGCGCGCCGAACGCTGGCTTCCGCCTCATCCAGACGCCCCAGATCCTTGAGCGTGATGCCCAGGTTGGCATGAGTCTCGGCGTCATTCGGGTTGAGCCGAAGTGCCCGCCGGAAGCTGGCCTCCGCCTCGTCCAGTTGCTTCAGGTCATGCAGGACGGCTCCCAGATTGCCGTGCGCCCTGGCGTAATTGGGGTCGATTCGCAGCGCCTGCCGGTAGCTGGCTTCGGCCTCCTCCGGGCGGCCCAGCTTCTGGAGCGTCGCCCCCAGGTTGCCATGGGCTTGCGAATAATTCCGGTTGATTTGCAGCGCTCGCCGGTAGCTGGCCGCCGACTCTTCCAGCCGGCCCAGGTTCTTCAGTATGACGCCCAGGTTGTTGTGCGCCTCGGCGTCTCCGGGAGACAGCTTGACGGCCTTTTGCGTCGGCGCCAGCGCATCCGCATCGCGGCCGGTTTGCTGGAACACCACGCCCAGCATCTTCCAGCCAACCCAGTGCACGGGGAAGCGCTCTGTCATCGCCCGAGCTTGCGCCGCCGCTTGATCAAGGCGCCCTGCGGTGAACAGCGCCACCATTGAATTGATCTCCTGTGGCGACGGTTCGTTTCCCTTGCGCGAGCCGGCCTTCCTTGATGATTTCGGTCCCTGCCCGGCATTTGTCGGGATTGCCGCGCCACCCGCCAGACGCAATGCCAGCGTGTCCACTTCGCTTCCCGTCAGGCCCTGCTGTCGGGCCAGCGCCAATACCTGGCGCGCATCGTCCATCTGATCGGCCCGAATCAGCGCGTCGATGTAGCTCAGCCAGTACTTTCCCTGTGTCGGATCGGCTTCCAGAGCCGCCAGGAAATGCGGCAGGCTGGTGGCCGGCTGCCCCATCTGCACGGCCAGGGCGCCAAGGTTGTGGTTGGCCACAGGATGCGCGGGATCGACCTCCAGCACCCTGCGGTAGAGCTGCCCGGCCTCGGGCAAGCGCCCTGCCTGATGCTCGGCTACCGCCTGCTGGAACACATGGTCGGCAGCGCCCGCCTGTCGTAGATCACCGTCGTGGCTCATGCCTGCATTGCTCGCGCGCCAAGCAAGTCGCGACAATGCCAAAAGCATGAACGGAACGGCGTTTGGACGCGGCACTTTCTCATCCTGAAAGTCTGGCCTTTTTTCCCGCCCTCGAACCGCCAATAAGCGACCCCGTCTTGGCCCATTTCAGGGACTGGCTGGAGGCGCGCTGGTTCTCCCGGTGCTGGGTCGCCCGGCGAGTATCATGCTATTCGTCTTGTGCAATGGAGCGCCCCATGAAAAAGCCCGCCGCCTTGCCCGATCTTGACCACCCGACGCTCGACGCCGAATCGATCCGGCGTTCGCTCTACAACCGCCTGATCTACACCATCGGCAAGGACCCGATCACTGCCACCGACCGCGACTGGTTCTACGCCGCGGCCGCAGTGGTGCGCGAACGCATGATCGAGCGCTGGATGGAAACCATGCGCAGCTATTACATCGAGGACCGCAAGCGGGTCTATTACCTCTCGATGGAATTCCTCATGGGCCGCACCATGACCAACAGCATGCTCAATATCTGCGCCGAAAAGGAGTTTCGCGACGCGCTCGCGGCCTTGGCCGAGATGGGCATCAAACCGGAGAACATCGCCGAGGCGGAGCCCGACGCGGCGCTGGGCAACGGCGGCCTCGGCCGGCTGGCGGCCTGTTTCCTCGATTCGATGGCGACCATGGGTGTGCCCGGCTACGGCTACGGCATCCGCTACGAATACGGCATGTTCCACCAGGGCATCGACGACGGCCAGCAGGTCGAGCACCCCGACAACTGGCTGCGCTACGGCAATCCCTGGGAGTTCCCGCGCCCCGAGGTGCTCTACCAGGTCAAGTTCCACGGCCGCGTGGTCGAGTTTGCCGACGAACATGGCCACAAGAACTACCAGTGGGTGGACAGCGACGACGTCATGGCCATGGCCTATGACTACCCGATTCCCGGTTACGACACCGGCACGGTGAACAACATGCGGCTGTGGGCGGCCAAGGCCAGCCGAGACTTCGACCTCAAATACTTCAACGAGGGCAACTACATCCGCGCCGTCGAGGACAAGAACGATTCGGAGAACCTGTCCAAGGTGCTCTACCCCGACGACACCACCGAGATGGGCCGCGAACTGCGCCTCAAGCAGCAGTACTTCTTCGTCTCCGCTTCGCTACAGGACATGCTCTACCGCTTCGCCAAGTCGGAGACACCGATCGACAATCTGCCGGACAAGGTGGCGGTCCAGCTCAACGACACCCACCCTTCGATCGCCGTTGCCGAGCTGATGCGCATCCTGGTCGACGAGCACCACCTTGAATGGAACCGCGCCTGGGGCATCACCACGCGCACCTTCGCCTACACCAACCACACGCTGATGCCCGAGGCGCTGGAAACCTGGCCGGTGCCGCTATTCGAGCGCGTGCTGCCGCGGCACCTGCAGATCATCTACGAGATCAACTACCGTTTCCTCAAAGACGTGATGCACCACTACCCGGGCGATCCCGGTCTGTGGCAGCGCATGTCGCTGATCGACGAGAACAAGGGCAAGCGCATTCGCATGGCGCACCTCGCCTTCGTCGGCAGCCACAAGGTAAATGGCGTGGCCGAAATCCACACCCGCCTGATGAAGGAAACCATCTTCGCCGACTTTCACCGCCTCTGGCCGGACAGGATCGTCAACATGACCAACGGCGTCACGCCACGGCGCTGGCTCAACCAGGCCAACCCGGCCTTGTCGGCGCTGATCACGGCCAACATCGGCAAGGGCTGGCTGAAGGACCTCGACCGGTTGCGGCAACTCACGCCGCTGGCGACCGACGCTGCCTTCCGCGAGCGCTTCGTGCGCGTCAAGCACGACAACAAGCTGCGCCTGGCCCATGTCATTGCGCAGCGGCTGGCGATCAAGGTCGATCCCGATTCGCTGTTCGACGTGCAGATCAAGCGCATCCACGAATACAAGCGGCAACTGCTCAACCTGCTGCACGTGATCACGCTCTACAACCGCCTGCGTGCCGGCGGCGACGCCCCGCCGCGCACGGTGATATTCGGCGGCAAGGCCGCGCCCGGCTACCGCATGGCCAAGCTGGTGATCCGCCTGATCAACTACATCGCCGACATCGTGAACAACGATCCGCTGGTGCGCGACCGGCTAAAGGTGGTGTTCATCCCCAACTACGATGTCTCCAACGCTGAACTCATCATCCCCGCCGCCGACCTTTCCGAGCAGATCTCGACCGCCGGCACCGAAGCCTCGGGCACCGGCAACATGAAGCTGGCCTTGAACGGCGCGCTGACCATCGGGACGCTGGATGGTGCCAATGTCGAAATGCGAAACGAGGTCGGCGTCGAGAACTTCTTCATTTTTGGCCTCACCGCCGATGAAGTAGCGCAGCAGTACGCCGCAGGCTATAACCCCTGGGTCCATTACGACGGCAACGCCGAACTCAGGCAGGCGCTGGACATGCTGCGCGACGGCTACTTCTCGCCCGAGGACCGCGACCGCTACAAGCCGGTATTCGACGCGCTGACCTACCACGGCGACCACTACCTGCTGCTGGCCGACTACGCCTCCTACATCGCCTGCCAGGAACAGGTTGACACGCTGTATCGCGATCCGGCCGCCTGGGCGCGGAAGGCCATCCTCAACGTGGCGGGAATGGGAAAGTTCTCGTCGGACCGCACCATCGGCCAGTACGCCAGCACCATCTGGAACGTGGAGGCGAGGCCGCGGGTGGCGGGGTAGGGCCGCCGCTGCCAGGGCAAGATCGACGCGGAACTTCCATTGCGGGTAGTTTGGGAAAGTCGGCGTCGGCGACACGGCGGATGTCGTCGTCAGGCCTGGTCCCGCGCCCGCTGCTTGGCCGCGACATAGTCGGCGTGGGAAACGTAGAGCAGGTCGGCGATCTTGCGCATGAAGTGCTGTTCGTGGGCGTCGAGTTGGCCGTCGGCATAGGCTACCTGCCACAGGTATTCGACAACCTGGACCTTCTGTCCGGCGCTGAAGTTCTTGTTGATCAGCGAGGTGAACTGGAAGTAGTCGGTGGCGAGGCGTGCTTCCTCGGCGGCGAGCGCCATCAGCGTGCCGACCTGAACGGCATCGAGGCCGAAACGAGATTGCAGCGCGCGTGCCACGGATGCGGTCTCCGCGGCGGTGACGGTGCTGTCCATGCGCATCATTTCCAGCAACAGCGCCGCAGTCGCGACGTGCAGCGCATGCTGCGAGGCCACACCGGGCGCCGCTGCGCCCGGCGCGATAGTCTGGTTGAAGAAGTCCTTGATGCCGGCAATCATGCGGTTTCGCTTCCTTGAAGGTTCAATGCGCGACGTGGCCCGTCAGTTCAGTGTCGGGGCGATCCGACAAACCACTCGGCCCCTGGTGGTTCACCCGGCAGCGGTCCGGTGCGGCTTCTTTTTCGTTTTCTTCTTCGGCTGTTCCTCGCGCAGGCACTTCTTGAGCGCCTTGTCGGTCTTGCCCTTGCAGATTTCCTTGGCCTTTTGTGCAGTCTCGCATTTCTGCGGGTTTTGCGCCTTGCTGCAATCCACGGGCGGCATGCTGGCATCCAGGCAGGCGCGCTTCTCAATGCCGCGCTTCTCGCCGCAGGCCTTGAGCGCTGCCTGGCGGGCCACGCAGCGGTCCGGGTCGCGCGCCCGGGCGCAATCGTCGGCGGCAGTTTCGGCCAGGGCGGGCAGGGCCAGCAGGGCACCGGCGGCCAATGCGAACAGTATTTTCACGGGATTTCTCCTCGATGGCGGCGTTGGGAATTGCGCCGCGAATCATACCCCGGCATACCCTGGCATTGAGACGGAGCCCGGTTGTCGGCTATAGTTCGCCTATCCCCCAAGGGGACTTCCTTCGGGGCGTCATCATCGCCGACTCCCTGGATACCAAATCGCATACGCTACCGCCATGGCCGAAGAGACTCAGCAGGAACACCGCCTGACCCTCACCGAAGTGATCGATGCCCTTGTCGCCGACGGGATTGTCGACGCCGCCGAAGGCGCCCGTTTCACGCAGGAGCGGCGCTATCACAAGGGCGATACGCATCCGATCATCGTCATCGCCGAGCAGCGCTGGAAGTCGCTGCTGCCACCGCACCGCCTGCTCGATCTCGACCACCTGACGCAATGGCTGGCGAAGTGGTGCGGGCTGCAGTACATGCACGTTGATCCGCTGAAAATCAATATCTCCGGAGTGACGGAGGTGATGAGCATTTCCTACGCCACGCGCTTCCGCATCCTGCCGGTCGAGGTCACCGCCAGCGAGGTGGTGATCGCCACCGCCGAGCCCTACCAGCGGGCGTGGGAAGCGGAGATGTTGCCGATCCTGCGCAAGGACATCCGCCGCGTCATCAGCAATCCGGACGACATCACGCGCTTCCAGGTCGAGTTCTACAACCTGGCGAAGTCGATCAAGGGTGCGATGAAAAAAGGCGATGTTGCCGGCGGCGCGTCGAACTTCGAGCAACTGGTGGAACTGGGCAAGGGTAACAAGCAGTTCGACGCCAATGACCAACACATCGTCACCATCGTCGACTGGCTCTGGCAGTACGCTTTCGAGCAGCGCGCTTCGGACATCCACGTCGAGCCGCGGCGCGACCTGGGTATCGTGCGCTTCCGCATCGACGGCGTGCTGCATCAGGTGTACCAGATCCCGATGACGGTGCTGAAGGCCATGACCAGCCGCATCAAGATCCTTGGCCGCATGGACGTGATCGAGAAGCGCCGGCCGCAGGACGGCCGCATCAAGACGCGCACGCCAGACGGGCAGGAGGTCGAACTGCGCCTGTCGACGCTGCCTACTGCCTTCGGCGAAAAACTGGTAATGCGAATTTTCGATCCCGAAGTGCTGGTCCGCGATTTCTCCGAATTGGGCTTTGCTCCTGAGGAATCGACGCAGTGGAACGAGATGGCCTCACGGCCCAACGGCATCATCCTGGTCACCGGTCCCACCGGCAGCGGCAAGACGGTGACGCTGTATTCGACACTGAAGCACCTGGCGACGCCCGAGGTGAATGTGTGCACGCTCGAAGATCCGATCGAAATGATCGAGGGCTCCTTCAACCAGGTGCAGATCCTGCCGGATATCGGCATGGGCTTTGCCGAGGGCATTCGCTCACTGATGAGGCAGGACCCGGACATCATCATGGTCGGCGAAATCCGTGACCTGGAAACCGCCGATCTGGCGATCCAGGCGGCGCTGACCGGCCATCTGGTGTTGTCCACCCTGCACACCAACGATGCACCGTCGGCGATGACGCGGCTAACGGATCTCGGCGTTCCGTCCTACCTCTTGTCGGCGACGGTGCTTGGTGTCATGGCGCAGCGCCTGGTGCGTACCTTGTGTCCGAAGTGCAAGCAGGCCGGTGGCATGCGCGCCGAGGACGAGGCGGCCTGGAATGCGCTGGTGGCGCCGTGGAAATCGAGCAAGCCGGCGCAGCTCTACCATCCGGTGGGCTGCCTCGATTGCCGCATGACCGGCTACAAGGGACGCGTCGGCATTTACGAGATCATGCCGCTGTCGAACGAGATCAAGCGCCTGGTGGCCAGCGGCGCCGAACTCGCCAAGCTGCGCGAGCAGGCCATGCGCGAGGGCATGAAGCCGCTGCGCATCGCCGGGGCCAAGAAGGTGGCGGCGGGCCTGACGACCATCGCGGAAATCATCAAGGTGGCGCCGCCGATGCTGGAGACAGGTTCGCCCTGAACCCCGGCCGGAGCCGTGTACCCGGCCTGAACCATCAGTCGGACAGCCTCAGTACTTGCTGCCGCCCTGGCCGGCGAAGGGGGTCGAGCGCCCGACCAGGCTTTCGAGCAGGTCCAGTTCGGCGTCGCTGTGATTGATGACCCCGGCCGGCACCATCATCTTCGCCATCTTCATGTCGTTGTGGATGTACATCGGCTTGTCGTGGTGCGTCGTGCTGTAGGTTTCGCTTTCTTGCGGCGCCGCGTTGGGGGTGAGCTCGGCGCTGCCGTAACAGAGGCAGAAATAGGTGCGCGCCTTCGTACCTGTTCCTTCCGACTCGATGTAGCAACCCGTGCCGCGGATACCGATGGTGGCAGTCGACACCTGGATCGAGCGGGCGCCCTTGCCGAAGACCGAGAGGATCTTGCCGGTGACCACTCGCATCAGATTCACCGCGGCATCGCTGCCAAAGCTGACCGTGGATAGCTCGCGCTGCATGAAGGCATCCTGGCCGATG
>JAIOOZ010000378.1 GCA_021414185.1 Betaproteobacteria bacterium | reverse complement strand
CTTCATCCGCGCCCGGCCCCTCGCCGATGAAGAGCCACTCAGCCGCCTCGTCGCCGACTCCGAACACGGTTTTGTTGCGCCCCTTGTGCAACGGGCATGCCACGCAACCTGCAACACTTTCTTTCAGTTGCGGCCACTCCATGTTCACGATTCCCTGCGCACGCGCATCAAGCGGCACAACTTTGGGCAATACGCGCACGGTCACGGGCTCGCGCTCCGCAACTTGCTCCTGTAGCGCAGGCGACCCGCCTGCAGAAGTTTTTCCCCGGACGAGTGTTTGGCCTGCAGGCGGGTCGCCTGCGCTACCGGAAACCGACACCTCCGCTGTAGGCGTGCCTCGCAAGCGCCATACCGGCGTCAGCCCCAGTTCTTTCATGATGTCGTCGCGCGATGCGCTCATTGCAATTCCAGTTCCAGCACTATCGCGTCTTCACGGCCGTCGCGCGCCGGATAATAGCCGCGCCGCGTCGCGATTTCGCTGAAACCCGCATCGGCATACAAGCCGCGCCCCGCCACATTGGACGGCCTGACTTCCAGCAAGATACGGCTGGCGCTGAAATCGCGTGCCAGCTTGAGCAGAAATTGCAGCTGTTCGCGCCCATGGCCCTGGCGCTGCCACTGCGCGGCGATGCTCAAATTAAGCACGTGCGCTTCGCCGGCCGCAATCATCATCACGCTATAGCCCATGGTCTCGCCGCCCGTCTCCATGATCCAGCAATGATAGCCGGCGCGCAGCGAGTCGTTGAAATTCCCGCTCGTCCACGGATGGGGATAAATGACGTTCTCGATCGCCATGATCGCGTCGATATCGGCTTCCGTCATGCGCCGATAGCGCGGCAGATTGTTGAGAAGGGCGCTCATCGCTCATTGACCTTCATCGCAACTTTGTTGCGTACGTATAAAGGAACAGCGTCTGCGGCATCGACCACATCGCCGCGCGCAAACTGTTTTGCCGCCAGCACCGCGATTTCACGCGCGTGGGGCGCCAGATTGCCGATTATGCGCTCAAGACTGCCGGCGTAACGAGTCTGCAGTTCATCGAGATAAACCGCAAAGCCGCTCCCACAGCCGCTCCATTGCCCTGCGGGCAAAGCCGGCACTTCCGCGGGCTTGTACAAACCCGGCGCCTGCACTTCCGTGAAATCGTCGCCGCGCTTCTCGTACTCGGCGTGATAAACCTCGCCCATGCGCGCATCGAGACAGCACACTACGCGCCCTGCACCCGACGCTTCAGCCAATGCGAGCAGCGTGCCGATGCCGGCAACGGGCACGTCGATGCCGAACGCGATGCCCTGCGCGACGCCGCACGCAACCCGCACGCCCGTGAATGCGCCGGGACCGGCGCCAAAAGCAATACCGTCGAGATCACGCGCGGTGAGTTGATTGGCGGCAAGCAGCGCGTCCACCATCGGCAGCAGCAATTCGGAATTACGCTGCCCGGCCACGACCTCGCGCGCATCGACCTTGCCGTCCAGCCATAGCGCGGCGGAACACAGTTCGGTCGAGGTTTCGAGCGCGAGAATTTTCAAAAGGAAAGCGCGGGCGTTAAAAACCGGATTTTACACGCTGCTGCGGTCACCGAGGATGACAAACAAGCGGCGAGCCGCTACCCTTCACCCTTCCCTATCTACCCTTCACTGCTACCACACATGCGCGAATACAAAATTGCGGCCATTCCCGGCGACGGCATCGGCACCGAAGTCATTGCGGCAGGCCTCGCGGCTCTCAAGGTGCTGGCCGAACGCGACGGCGGATTCAAGCTCAACGTCGAGCATTTTCCGTGGAGCAGCGATTACTACAAGAAAAACGGCTATTACATTCCGGACGGCGGGCTCGCCAAACTGAAGACGTTCGACGCCATATTCTTCGGCGCGGTCGGCGCACCCGACGTGCCCGATCATGTTTCGCTGTGGGGCCTGCGCCTGCCGATCTGCCAGGGGTTCGATCAATACGCCAACGTGCGCCCGGCGCGCGTGCTGCCCGGCGTCACCAGCCCGCTCGCGGGCGGCGAGCGCATCGACTGGGTCATCATCCGCGAGAATTCCGAAGGCGAGTATTCCGGCAGCGGCGGCCGCGTGCACCGGGGCTTGCCGGAAGAACTGGCGACCGAAACTTCGATCTTCACTCGCAACGGCGTCGAACGCATCCACCGCTTTGCTTTCGAACTCGCCAACAAACGCCCGCGCAAGCATTTGACACTGGTTACGAAGTCGAACGCGCAGCGCCACGGCATGGTGATGTGGGACGAAATCTTTTACGAAGTGGCGAAGAACTATCCGAAAGTCGAAACCCAGCGCGTGCTGGTCGACGCGGTAACCACGCAAATGGTGTTGAAGCCCTATATGCTGGACACTTTCGTCGCCACCAATCTGCATGCGGATATATTGTCCGACCTCGCGGCCGCATTGTCCGGCAGCCTCGGCATCGCGCCGACCGCCAACCTGAATCCCGAACGCAAATTTCCGTCGATGTTCGAGCCCATCCACGGTTCTGCATTCGACATTACGGGCAAGGGCATCGCCAATCCGATCGCAACTTTCTGGACCGCCTCGATGATGCTGGAACATCTCGGCGAAAAAGAAGGCGCGCTGCGCATGATGAAAGCGATCGAGGCCGTCACCGCGAAAAAAATCCACACGCCCGACCTCGGCGGCGAGGCGACGACCGAAATCGTCACGTCCGCGGTTTGCGACGCGCTTTAATCGCAACCGGCTTTTGCATTACCTGCGCGCATGCCAGACATGCCCAACAATCGGTTGAAGGCCGCGCTGTTTAGGCGAACAATCGATGTTTTTCCAGAGTGTCTAAGCGTGATTTCAAAATACGGGTAGCGCAGGCGACTCGCCTGCACCGGCCTCAATGCAGGCGAGTCGCCTGCGCTACAATTGCATTGCCACGGAGATGACTCATCTCTGATTTTGAAACGCGATTTAAACCCATAAGCCTCACAGTTCATGACAACCTCCCCCGCCCGCTCCCACACTGCCATTCTCGTCTGCGGCAGCGTGATCGTCACGCTCGCGATGGGCATACGCCACGGCCTCGGGCTCTTCCTCCAG
>JAIOOZ010000112.1 GCA_021414185.1 Betaproteobacteria bacterium | reverse complement strand
TCGGTAACACCGAGCATGGGAGTTTTCCTTTACGGGAAGGAAGAGATTCTACGCAATGAATTGAAATCAGGGGACAAGAGAATAATTGCACACCAATGGGGGCAGTCAATGATTCATCGCAAACGTCATTGACAGGGGTGGATGGCAAACGGACGTTCCGCGGCGCTCGCTCGCCGGCCAATCGCGGACCTTGGTCGTTCCATTTGCATTTAGCGAGCACCCGCCAATGGGCGATTCGCCCTATGTTCCGTCGTGCACGCGGTAGACAGCCGAGCGTCCAGCGTAGCATGATGTCATGAACGTCCGCTTTTTACGGGAATTTAGTACCCAATGAATGCACCGTATCAGACTGTAAGTCAGCGTTTGAAAAAGACTTTTGAGCCTGCGCCGACTTTTGGTTATACGGACAGCGGCGCCAGGTTATCCAGCAAAACTGTCGCCCCAAATTACAGTTGGACAGCCCCCGAGTGACGCGCGATGATAATTCGAGCATTGGAACCGCAAGAGGTCAGTTTCCATCGCGAACTGCGGATCCGAGTCTTGAGTGATTCACCCGATTCCTTCGGAGAGACGGCTTCGGAAGCGGAAGCACGACCACTTTCCTACTGGGAAGACTTAACGCGGTCGGTTACCGAACCCAATCGTCATGTAATGTTCGTGGCTTTTGAGGGCGATGCCACTGTTGGCACAACATACGGTCTCCTCGATCATGAAAGAAGCGATGCGGGTCGAGTCGGCGGCATGTGGGTCGCCCCGTCACAGCGGAGACGCGGGGTTGGGCGCGCTCTGTTGACGGCAGTGCTTGTCTGGGCGCGTGAAAGTGGCCTCAAGCGTGTTGGTCTGTGGGCACCGGTGTCAGAGCCTGCGGCCGTTGCGCTCTACTCCCACGCAGGCTTCAAGGGCACCGGGCTTCAGCGCCCGATGCCGGGTAACGCGGACTTGCAGATCAGCGAAATGGGGATCGAGTTGTGAAAGCGAAAATCTGTCCAACCCTTCGTTGCTGCGGACGGGCCGCCAGCGCTGTGCCAATCGATAAATCCATAGCGGCCCGCCTCAGAACAACACGTTAGCCGTCAGGATCACATCGAATGTCTTCTCTCGCATCATTGCTCACTGAAGTCCGCGCATGCGTGCTTTGCGCCGAGCACCTGCCGCTGGGCCCACGCCCGGTCGTTCAGGTGCACCCGTTGGCCCGCATCCTGATCGCGGGTCAAGCACCAGGCAGGAAGGTTCACGAAACGGGCGTGCCGTTCAACGACGCAAGTGGTGACAGGCTGCGCACGTGGTTGGGTATCTCGCGCGAGGTGTTCTACGACGCCAAGCAAGTTGCCATCCTGCCCATGGGCTTCTGCTTCCCCGGAACGGGCAAGTCTGGAGACCTACCACCGCGGCCCGAATGCGCGCCGGCGTGGCGGGCAGCGCTGCTGTCGCGCCTGAAAAACCTCGAACTCACGCTGGTGATCGGGCAGTATGCACAGGTTTATCACCTTCCGAAAGAAGCCGCATCTGTCACCGGGGCGGTTCAGGCATGGCGGAAGAACTGGCCCCACACTGTTCCCTTGCCCCATCCAAGCCCACGCAACAATCTGTGGCTCAAGCGCAATCCATGGTTCGAGAAAGAACTCATTCCTGTCCTTCGAGCCCGAGTATCGAAGGTGCTCGCGCATGACGGCTGACCCAGCGCTCAACCTCGCCCCCTTCGGTCGCCAGACGCTGCGCGATCAAGCCGCGCAGCGCCGGTTAGCTATACGTTAAACGGCTGCTTTTCGAAAGCATGACCGGCCGGTTTGGGTCGAAAGCGGAAGCCCCGCCGTCAGGTCGCGTTTCAACCGCGAACCACCATTCCTACTGCATTTTCGCCCGGTCGAGAAAAGCGCCGACCGCCGCGATCCACTCGTCGCGCGCGAACAAAAATCCTTCGTTGTGCCCGCCGGCAAGTTCGAGAAACTGCTTGGGTTCGCGCGCGGCAGCGAACAGCGCCTGGCCGTGCGCAAAAGGAATGATGTCATCGCCGCGGCTGTGCGCGATCATGACCGGCACTTTGATCTCGCGTATGCGTGCAATATTGTCGTAGACGATGCGCGCCAGCAACCGCACCGGCAACCACGGATAGATTTGCGCGCCCATATCGGGCACTGAAGTAAAGGTCGATGCCAGCACCAGTGCGCGCGGCGGATATTTGAACGCCAGCCACGTCGCCACGCCGCCGCCGAGCGATTCGCCGACCAACACGATGTCCTGCGACTTCAGCTTGCGCGCTTCGGTCAGATGCTGCCAAGCCGCTTCGGCATCGAGATAGGTGCCTTCCTCGCCCGGGCTGCCGCCGCTTTTGCCGTAGCCGCGATAATCGAAAATCAGCACCGAGTAGCCGAGGCGGCTGAACATAGTCAGATAACCGAGGCGATGCGAAATATTGCCTGCGTTGCCGTGCATCAAGAGCACAGTCCCGCGCGCGTCGCGTGCCGGCACCCACCAGCCGTGCAGCTTTACGCCATCGGCGGTGTGCAGCGCCACGTCTTCGAAGTCGAGGCCGGCGGCGCGCGGTGTCGCGGTCAACTCGCGCTCGACCTGCGGGAAATAAATC
>JAIOOZ010000207.1 GCA_021414185.1 Betaproteobacteria bacterium | reverse complement strand
GCACGTGGTGAATCCGTTTTTGTTTTCGTCCATGCCCTACGACACGGTCAAGGCGTTTGCGCCGATTACCATCGTTAGCACGGTGTCGCTGCTGCTCACCGTTAACCCGGAACTCCCGGTCAAATCGACGCAGGAATTAATTGCGTATGCGAAAGCCAATCCGGGCAAATTGAATTACGGCACCGTCGGCAGCGGCAGTCTCGGCCATCTTGGCGCTGAGCTCTTCCGTTCGATGTCGGGCACGCGCATGACGCAGGTGCCATACAAGGGGAGTCCGCAGATACTCGCCGCGCTGATCGGCGGCGAAATCAATATGTACATGATCGCTTCCATCAGCGGCGCGATGCCGCAGATCAAGTCCGGCCGCATGCGCGCGCTGGGAGTGAGCACCAAACAACCGCTGCCCGTTCTGCCCAACGTGCCGCCGATTGCGGATGCGCTGCCGGGTTACGAGGCGCGCGGCTGGAACGGCATACTAGCGCCGGCCGGCACGCCGAAGCCCATCATCGAGCGCCTGCACGCGGAAATTTCGAAGATCGTGCGCTCGCAGGAATTCGCGCAGAACCTCATCAATGAAGGTGCGACCGCGGTAGGCAATACGCCGGCGGAATTCGATGCCGTGATCCGCGCCGACATGAAGAAGTGGGCGGCGGTCATCAAAGACGCCGGGATTAAAGGCGAGTAGTCACGTAGCCAGGTAGGGTGGGCAACTTGTTGCCCACGCGGGAAATCGCAGTGATGTGGGTACTACGATGGCGGGACACGCGGAAGTTCGATCGGCGTGGGCAACACAGGTTGCCCATCCTACGGTACTGAACCCTCGCAACGGCGCCGCAATGCATCGGCGGACTGGCCTTCGAAAGCGAGCTCCGCCAGCAACGGATTGGCCTTGCGCAAATCCTGTCCACTGGCAGCAGACAGCAACGTGACGGAGGCCGACGTGACAGGCGTTTCGACATTCACCACGCGCGCCAGCGCTTCGTAGAACGCCAGCCCGTACGGCATGTCTTCGCGCATATAGCGGTGGTCTAGCGTGACCGGCCCCGGTGGTCCCTTATAACGCTCGTGGATCGCGACGGCGATGTCCGCGATGCTGCCGCGCGGGACGTGATAGGACAGATGGTAATGTTCCTGCACGGTGCGCACCGTGTAGCCGAATGCGCGCGCGATGGCGAGGCGTTCCAAATCGAGCACTTCCAGCATGCGCGCGGCCGACGGCGTCAGGCAGTCGAACAGCATCCAGCGCTCCGCTTTATCGATGCGCGTCAGGTTAGGCAGCACTTCCGCCGCATGCGCTTCGGGATTGACGTTGGCGAGTGTTGTTTCCAGCAAATTGCCGACGAGGCGAAAGCGGTCGCCGAAAAGTTCGCGGCACACTGCGAGCACTTTGGCGCCTGCGGTGGCCGGGATCGCCGCGACTTCGAACTGCGCGCGCACGGTGTTCATGAATACACGGCCGTGGTCGCGGGTCTCGCCCAGCCGCGCCGTGCCGAGGGTGGTGCCCCATGCGGCAATCGGCGGCGGCGGGCCCGCGGCGCGCAATCGTTCATGCATCCATAAAGGCACCAGCGACAGCGCGCCGCTGACGATCACCGTTTGTGCGGCGTGCAGATGCGGCAGGACCAGTGGCAGTATTTCAGGATAGGCATCGCCGGGCAGCGTGATTACGACGACGTCGGCGGCGGCGAATTCACGCGGCTCTTTGATGATGTCGACGTCAACTGCGCCTTCGAGCGCGCCGGTGTAAGTCAGGCGGCCGCGGCCATTGTTACCGGCTGGCGCGTCTTTCAGCAGGCCCGACGTGGTGCGGCCGCTCGGCGACCACAACGCAGCCGTATGGCCGTGATGCGCGACGTATGCCGCGGTGGCGCGTCCGATCGCGCCGGCGCCGACGATGGCAACCTTCATTCGTGTATCCGCCGCCTAGTCGATCGTGATACCGGCGGACTTGATGATCTTCGCCCAACGATCGATGTCGGCGCGCACCATGCGCGTGAATTTCTCCGAGGTGTCGCCGACCGGCTCCGCGCCGAGGACTGCCAGCCGTTCGCGCAACACCGGGGCCTGCAGCGCCTGGCCGAATGCGTCCGACAACCGCCGCACTGCCGGCGCCGGACTGCCCGCCGTCGACGTATAGGGTTGGGCCGAAGGGACGGTCGTGAACATGGCCTGGATTTGCCGGCCCATCAGGTCGTTCATCGCCGGCGCTGCGCCTTTATATGGAATGTGCGCCAGCTCGGCGCCGGTAATCGAGTTGAAAAGCTCAATGGTCAGGTGCGTGTACGTGCCGCGGCCGGTGGAAGCCGTGTTCACTTTGCCGCGGTTGGCCCTGGCATAAGCGATGAAGTCTTTCAGGTTCGCCACCGGCAGCGCCGGGTTGATGATCAGAACCAGCGGCAGGTCCACGAGGTGCATGACGTGGATGAAATCTTTCACCGGGTCGTAGGCGAGTTTCGCGTTAAGCGCAGGTGCAATCGCAATCTGCGCGCCGCCGGAGAGCAGCAGCGTGTAGGCATCGGGATTGGCATGCGCGGTTTCCGCCGCCGCGATCAGGCCGCCCGCGCCGGCGCGGTTGTCGATCACGACCTGCTGGCCCACGGCATCGCCGACCAGTTGTCCAAATAAACGCGCGATGACGTCCTGCGAGCCGCCCGGCGTGAACGGCACCAGCAGCCGGATTGGCTTGGTGGGATAGGCCGTGGCGTTGCGCGTGCTCTGCGCATGGGCGCCGGCGGCCACAA
>JAIOOZ010000381.1 GCA_021414185.1 Betaproteobacteria bacterium | reverse complement strand
GGCCGAAGGCACGTCTTCGCTGTGGAACGTGCGCCTCGCCGGCGGACAAACGTTCAAGGGCATCGATCCGGAACAGATCAAAGGCAAGGCGCGCTTCAACGTCGTCGGCTTCAACACCGGCGGCACCGGCGCGCGTCCGGGAAAAGATGGCTTGTCGGTCACCTCTTTCCCCAGCGGCATCCGCAACGTCGCGGTGGAAATCATGGAAACGCTGTCGCCTGTCGTCTACTGGAAAAAAGAATATCGGCCCGATTCCGGCGGAGCAGGCGAGCACCGCGGCGGCCTCGGCCAGATCATGGAAATCGCCAACGGTGACGATGCACCGATGATCATCTCGGCGACTTTCGACCGCATCGTACACGCCGCGCGCGGCAGCGCGGGCGGCGGCAACGGCGGCGCGGGACGTCTCTCGTTGAAGTCAGGCGCGAAGATGCGCGGCTTCGGCCGCCAGGTGATCCCGGCCGGCGACCGCGTGGTGGTTGAAACACCCTGCGGCGGCGGCATCGGCGACCCGAAAAAACGCGCGCGCGAAAAAGTGCAACGCGACGTCGAATACGGACTGGTTACGCCGGAAGAAGCGCAGATGGTTTACGGCTACTCCGCAACAAAAACCAGAAGCGATCTCAAGACCAGTTCGGAGCCGCAGATAAACGCAGATAAACGCAGATAAGTTCAAAGGACTAAACGTCGGCAAGAAGGCTGCCTTGGATTTCTATCCGCGTTTATCTGCGTGTATCTGCGGCTGATTGTCGTTTTTTTGTATTGTTGAGATGGGCTCTACACAAAAAGGAGTGAATTGAGCACGCGTCCCGCAGAACATCTGAAGCTCGCCCTCGGGACGATGTTCCTGCAGCAGACGTTCATCTCGCTCGGCAAATCGCTGCCGGCCGTGATCGCGCCGGCAATCATACTGGATCTGCACCTGGCGCCGGCGTGGATCGGCATCTATTTCGGCCTGACGGCGGTCGCCGCCCTTTTCGTGCAGTTGGGCTGCGGCAGCTTCATCGTGCGCTATGGCGCTTTGCGCATGAGCCAGCTCGCACTCCTGTTGCTGGCCGCCGGCACCGCTTTTCTGACAACGGGCAATCCATTGCTGCTCGTCATCTCGGCCATCGTCGGCGGCGGCGGCGCGGCGGTGTCCACGCCCGCCAGCTCGCATCTGCTCAGCCGCTGCTCGCCGCCGCAGTACCTGCCGCTGGTGTTCTCGCTCAAGCAAACCGCGGTGCCGGCCGGCCTGCTGCTCGCCGGCGTACTCGCGCCGCAAATGACCGAGTGGCTTGGCTGGCGCACCACCATGCTGTTCTGCGCGGCGGCGTGCGCCGTCTTTGCGGTGATGCTGCAGCCCGTGCGCGGAATTTTCGATACCGATCGCGTGCCGACGCGCATGTTCAAGTTGTCGGATTTCCGCACGACGCTGGCGGCGGTGCTCGCCACGCCGCGCCTGCGCGCATTGTCTTTTGCCTGCCTTGCGTTCAACGGCCTGCAGACCGCAGTGACCGCGTACTTCGTGGTCTACCTGACGACGATAGGTTACACGCCGGTGGGGCTGGCTCGGCAGCGGCCATGTTTCGCCGCGCCTCATCATGGCGGGACTTTCGCTCGGCATGGCCGCCAGCGTCGTGCTCCTCGCCATGTGCAATGCCGGCTGGCCCGCGCTCGCGGTCGGCCTCGTCGCCTGCCTGATCAGCGCCACCGCGCTGTCGTGGCACGGCATCCTGCTCGCAGAAACCGCGCACGCCTCCCCGGAGGACATGCGCGGCGGCGTCACGGGCGGCGTGCTCTCATTCGGCCAGGTCGGCGCGCTGGCGCTGCCAGTCATGTATTCGGGCCTGCTTGAAACCACCGGCAGCTACGGCATCGGCTTCGTGATGTGCGGCGTACCGGTGCTGTTCATCGGCATTTATCTGCTGCGCAACCGCTGAACATGCATAAAAAGTTCCGCATATTTCGCATTTGCGCGGCGACGCTGCTGCTCAATGCAGCGTTGTCGGCTGCACAAACTTATCCGGCGAAGCCGCTCCGCGTCGTCGTCCCCTATCCGGCCGGCGGCGGCGTCGACATCACCGGGCGCGCGATTGCGCAAAAACTTGCCGAAGCGCTCGGGCAATCTGTCATCGTCGACAACCGTCCCGGCGCGACCGGCACGGTGGGCACCGATTACGTCGCCAAGTCGGCACCTGACGGCTACACACTGCTCGTCGCGGGGCGCGGTCCCATCGCCGCCGCGCATCTCATGAATCCACCACCGCCTTATGTGTCCGCGCGCGATTTGGCACCCATCAGCAATCTCGTCTCGTGGCCGTACATCCTGGTCGCGCATCCGTCGGTGCCCGCCCGCAATGCGCGCGAACTGATCGCCATCGCGAAAGCAAAGCCCGGCGTGCTCAACATGGTGTCCGGCGGCGCCGGCAGCGGACAACACATTGCGGGGGAATTGTTCAACATGCTGGCCGGCACGCGCATGACGCATATCCCGTACAAAGGCACGGCACCGGCGATCACCGACCTGATGGGCGGCCATGCAGACCTCGGTTTTCTCGATCCCGCGGTGCTGCCGCAGATTCTGTCCGGCCGCTTGAAAGCGCTCGGCGTATCCGGCGATACCGTCTACCCGCCGCTGCCCGCAGTGCCGACTATCAGCCAAACGGGGCTGCCCGCTTTCGTCACGCTCACTTGGTACGGCTTGTTTACTTCGGCAGGTACGCCGCGCGAAATCATCAACCGCCTCAACGCGGAAACCGTGCGCGCGCTCGCCCAGCCCGACGTGAAAGCCAAGCTGCTCACGCAGGGACTGATCGCGACTTCGAGCACGCCCGAACATCTCGCGGCCGATATACGCGCGGACAACGAGCGCCTGACGAAACTCGTCAAGGCGACTGGCATCCAGCTGAATTAATTACTTCGCAGGCCGGGAAACGGTTATCGGCGCCCGCGCTTGGAACCTGGCAAAAACAGGTAGAGAATGGGCTGTGGGCGAATATGACAATGGCCTGACTCCGCGAGACCATGCGTGGCAGTCATTGCAATTTGCGCTTGTCCGGGCACGAACGACCGCACCACCTTAAAGGGAGAATAATCATGCGCTGGGTTCTCGGGTTGTTGTTGATATGGCCGCTGCTCGCATCGGCGCAGGCGGATTCTCCACAGTTGGCCGAACTGAGGAAACTGGCCTGGCAGGTCGGGCCCACCGAAGGGCGCATCGCCGAAAAAGCCACTATCCAGGTGCCGAAAGGCCACGTTTTTCTCGACGCGCAGAATACCCGGCGATTTCTCGAGTTGAACGGCAATCCGCCGTCCGATGGGCATTACCTGATCGCGCCGGAATCCCTGCAATGGTTCGCAGTATTTTCCTTCGCGCCCTCCGGGTTCGTGAAGGACGATGAAAAAATAGATGCCGATCAGATATTGAAAAGTCTCAAGGACAGCGATGGGCCGGGCAATGACGAACGCAAGCGTCTCGGCATGCGGCCTCTGTATACCGACGGATGGGAAGTGCCGCCCCACTACGACACGGACACCAAGCGGCTGGAATGGGGAACCCGGCTCAAAACGGACACCGGCGCGCTGATCGTCAATTACACCAGCCGCCTGTTGGGCCGCTCGGGCGTGATGAGCGCGATACTGGTGTCGGATCCCAAGAGCCTGCCGGCGGACACCCAGGAATTCAAATCGGCGCTGCAGCAGTTCAGCTATGTGGCCGGAGAAAAATACGCGGAGTTCAAGCCGGGAGACAAAGTCGCGGAGTATGGACTGGCGGCACTTATTCTCGGCGGGGCGGCTGCCGTTGCCACCAAGAAAGGCTTCTGGGCGGCACTCGCAGGCTTTTTCGCCGCGTTCTGGAAACTGATCATCGGCGGCGCTATCGCTGTCCTGGCCGGATTCAAATCGATGTTCAAACGCAAGCAGGAGTAATGCCGCTCACGGACGAAGTAATACTGATGCTGGCGATCGCCGGCCTGTACCTTTACGACTCGGCGCTCCTGCTCCACTGCAACGAGGGCATACTGGTGCCGAAGGGCAAGGACGATTGGGCGGTCCGTTTCGGCTTTGACGACGCCAGGATCCTGGGCAAAGACGTGTTTATTCCCAATCCATTCCTGCCGCATCGCCCGCTGTTCCGGCTATCGTGGGCTTTCGAAGGCGGCGCGGCGGAGGGGACTGCGGATTGGACGGCGCGCAGGAATGCATTGGACCCTCTGGCGCCCCTGGTGTGGGGAATGGCGTTGGCGCTTTTTGTTTGCCTGCCGCTGGGATTTTTTACGACGCTGGCGGACCGCATGCTCATAGCGGGCATACTACTGCTGTATCTCAACATCGGCGCCGCGCTGCTGTGGCTGTGGCTGCACCGGGCCACGTTTGGTCTGAGCGGAAAACAGTTCGCAGCGCTGGCCTTCGAATCGCTGGTTTGTTCGCCGTTCGCTTTGAATCTCGTGAGAACCGTTTCGCTGAAAATGCCCGTCACCGAAGACCTCGCGCATGCAGCGCGCCGCCTGCAAAAAGCCGACGGCTGGAATACCACGCGCGCGACGCTGGTGGCGAGGCTGGACGAAGCCATCGAAGGCGAGGACGATGATACGCCGCGGATGCTGGCCATGCGCGAGCATCGCCGATCGCTGACTTAACGGCGCCCGCCATGTCTGCCACCGAAATCATCGTCATCCTCTTCGGCCTCTACGTCGGCTACTGGGTCGTCTCCAAACTCCTGACGGGCGGGCCCGCAGCGCCGGCGCAAACCGATTCCGCATCAGCCCCGCAACCCGAAGCGTCAAAAGACCCTCTCAACGCACCCCAGGCGTGGCACGAAATTCTCAAGGTCGCTCCCGACGCCACGGTGGACGAGATCCGGCAGTCGTACCGAACACTGATGCACCAGTACCACCCCGACAAGGTGGCATCGCTGGGCGAAGAACTGAAGGCGCTGGCCGAGCGCAAGTCGAAAGAAATAAACAGCGCTTACGCTTACGCGATGCAACTGCACGGGGTGACTGCCTGAAAGCCCTGGCCGCCTTGCTGTTCGCGGGGAAGCTGGGGAAATTCCTGGCTTCAGGCGGCTCGATGCTGATTTCGGTGTTTGCCTACGCCTTCGTATTTGGCTGGTGGTACGCGGTGGGCTTCGTGGCTTTGATTTTTGCGCATGAAATGGGGCATTTTCTTGCCGCCAGAAAGCGCGGCCTGAACGTGGGGCTGCCCACTTTTATTCCGTTCGTCGGCGCATGGATCGAACTGAAAGAACAACCGATGAACGCCGAAACCGAGGCGTTCGTCGGCATTGCCGGCCCCATGCTCGGCAGCGCCGCAGCTTTCGTGTGCTACATCCTGGCGCGCGATTCCGGCAGCGGTCTCTTGATGGCGCTCGCCTATGCGGGCTTTGTCCTCAACCTGTTCAACCTGATTCCGCTGACGCCGCTGGACGGCGGACGCATAGTCTCCGTCATTTCACCGCGCATCTGGTTTCTCGGCGTGCCCATGCTGGCGGCCCTCTTCCTGTGGAAACCCAGCCCGCTATTGATCATCATTGCCATTTTTGCCGCCCCGCAGGTCTGGGCAGCGTTCAAGGACAGGCGGGTGCTCGACTCGGAGTACTACCGCGCGCCGCTGTCGATTCGACTGCAATACACCGCGCAATACCTGCTGCTGGCGGGCTTCCTCGCGATCATGGCGTATGACGTTCATGAAACCATGGCCAGCGTCAGGCCGTAAGATTGACTGGCATGCGCGGGATCCTTTCTCTCATCGCGACTATTTTTCCAACCGCAGCCCCCATCAGTGATAACGCGTGTTCATGCTGAACCCGGCATGAAACAGCGCATTGTCGGCTACCGCCAGGACGAAGAGCAGCACTGGGTTGCCGAGCTTGCATGCGGCCACAGACAGCATGTCCGCCACCAGCCGCCGTGGATAAACCGACCGTGGGTCGCCACCGCGGAAGGCCGTACCGGAGCGTTGGGCAATATGCTCGATTGCAGGAAATGCGATACATTGCAATCCAGCATGAGCGCTCCCGCAACCAATGAAATGCCGCCGGTCGACAATGCGACTCTGCGCAGCCGCATGGACCAGCGTGCGCGCGACGACCCCGGCCACGTTTTTCTGCTGTTCGAAGACCGCCAGTACACTTTCGGCGAGATCGACGACGCGGCGAACCGCCTCGCCAATGGGTTGCTCGCGCAGGGACTGGTGCCCGGGGATCGCGTCGCGCTCATGCTGCCCAGCCACCCCGACCACGTCGTCGCCATCCTGGCCCTCGCCAAGGTCGGGCTGGTGCGGGTGTCGGTCAACGTCAGCCTGATCGGCGCCGCACTCGACCATTTTTTCACGCAGTTCGAACCGCGCGCGCTCTTGATCGACACCGCGTACGAGGAACAAACCAGGGCGGTGCTCGCAGGCGGCAAAACAGAAAAAGTCGTCTGGCGCGGTGCCGCCGTAAAAAACGGCTTTGCCGGACTCATCGCTTATCCTGACAATCAACCGCCGCGCATCGCGCCTGCCGCCGACGACATCATCGCGCTGACACCGAGTTCCGGCACCACCGGTCCGCCGAAGGGCGTGCTGAAATCCGACCGCACCCTGCGCGCCGGGCCGATGGGCACGCTACGGCTGACCGGCGCGCAGCCGGGCGACGTGTTTTTCCTGTGGGAATCATTGCATCACGGCGCCGGCGTCGCGGTGCTGATCGCCGCCATCCTGGAAAAAATCACGCTCGCGATGGTGGAACGGTTCAGCGCGTCGGGGTTCTGGGATGCCGTGCGACGCTGCCGCGCGACCCATATCCATTACCTCGGCGGCGTGCTGCCCATGCTGCTGAAGCAGCCGCCTCGCGCGGACGACCGCGAACATGCCGTGCGCATGGCCTGGGGCGGCGGCTGCCCGCTTGAAACATGGAATGCATTTTCGGAGCGGTTCGGCGTGCAGATGCGCGAAGGATATGGGTTGTCCGAGATGATTACGTTCGTCACCATCAATATCGGCGGTCCGGTCGGCTCCATCGGCAAGCCGCTGTCGTATTTCGACGTCAAGCTCGTCGACGACGACGGCGCTGCGGTTGCGGCCGGCGAATCCGGCGAACTGCTGGTGCGCGCACGCGAACCGGGCCTGCATTTCCTCGGCTATTTCCGCAACGAGGCTGCAACGCGCGAAGCGATGGCCGGCGCATGGTTTCGCACCGGCGACCTCGTGAAGAGCGATGCCGAAGGGTGGCTGTACTATGCGGGGCGCACCAAGGACAGCGTGCGCCGCCGCGGCATCAACATTTCCGCGTGGGAGGTAGAGCGCGTGGTCAACGACCACCCGGCCATCGAAGAATGCGCGCTGGTCGGCGTGCCGGGTGAGTTGGGCGACGACGAACTGAAACTGATAGTGCGCCTGGTGCCCGGCAAGCAACTCGACCCCACTGAGTTTCTGCGGTGGTGCGGGCCGCGCCTGCCGCGCTTCCAGGTTCCGCGTTATCTTGAGACCATAGCCGAGTTTCCCAAAACGCCGACGCAGCGCATCCGCAAGAACCAGCTGGCGCGCTCGGTGGAAAACGCGGTCGACTTGTCCGCCGCTGCCGCACCCGCGACAATACGCCAGCGATAGTTCTCATATTTCAGCCACCCACAGGAGTGCCATTACCATGACGATCCTTCTTCGTGCCGCGCTCTTCACCTGCGCCCTCATTGCCGCGTCCGCCGCCGCGCAGGAATATCCGAGCAAGTCAGTGAGCATCGTCGTCGGGTTCGCGGCGGGCGGCGCGATCGACACGACCGCCCGCATACTCGGGCAGAAGCTCGCCGAGAATCTCGGCAAGCCGGTGGTCATCGACGGGCGGCCCGGCGATTCAGGCAACATCGGCGCGCGCTTCGTTGCGAAAGCGCCCAATGACGGCCATACGCTGCTGATGGGGCTGATGGGGGCGCTGACCACGCACTCGATGAACGCCACCCTGATGCAGGGCCAGACCGGCTACGACCTCGACCGCGATTTCGCGGCGATTTCCATAGTCGGCTCACTGCCGCTCGTATTGGTGGTCAATTCTTACCTGCCCGCGAACACCGTGCCCGAATTGATCACACTCGCGAAATCCCGTCCCGGCCAGCTGGCGTTCGGCTCGTCCGGCAACGGCTCGATCGAGCACGTGGCGGCGGAAATGTTCGGCCGCCAGGCGAATATAAAGATCCTGCATGTGCCGTATCGCGGCGCCGCGCCTGCGATGGTCGACCTGATGGGCGGACAAATTCAGGCGATCATGACCACCACCACGACGGCCATCAACAATCTCAAAGGCGGCCGCTTGAAGCCGCTGATGGTCGCCACGCCTGAGCGGCTCATCACGCTGCCGGACGTGAAAACCGGGCGCGAATCCGGGCTGCCCGGCTTCGAGGTGGCGTCGACTTATGGAATGCTGGCTCCGGCGGGCACGCCGCCGGCCATCGTTGCGCGGCTTAATCGCGAGTTCACGAACATCGTCGCGACGCCCGACGTCAAGGCGAGATTCGCGCAGCTCGGCATAGAGCCCGCCGCCATGTCGCCTGAAGAGTCGGCGCGCCGCATTCGCGCCGAACTCGACAAGTGGAACAAGGTCATCCGCGACGCGAACATAAAGATGGAATGAGCCGCTCATCCGGAGCGTATCCATGTCCGACATCCTGATCGACCGCAGCCGCGCGGAAACCGCGGTCGTCACCATCAACCGGCCGCAGCGCAAGAATGCCTGCGACATGGCGGCATGGACCGATATGCTGAATGTGTTCACGGTCCTTTCGAAGGACAGCGGCGTGCGGCTTGCGATTCTCACGGGCGCCGGCAACGATTTCTGCGCGGGCGACGACATCGTCGCGTTCCGCGCCATCAAGGACGATGCAGCCGCCGCGGACGCGCAACGCAAGCGCATACAGGAATGTTACGCAGCCCTGCAGGATGCGCCCTTCCCTATCGTCGCCGCGATACGCGGCGTATGCGTGGGCGGCGGCTGCAGCCTCGCGATGTGCTGCGACTTTCGCATCGCCGACGCGACCGCGCGCATCGGCGTGCCGGTCGCGAAGTTGGGCCTCGTCTATCCGACCATACAGCTGCAGCGTCTCGTTGCGCTCATCGGCGCACAGGAGGCGCGCCGCTGGATTTACACGGGTGAACTCGTCGGCGCAGCTGAAGCGCACCGCGCGGGTTTCCTCGACTCCCTGGCGGAGAGCGACCCGGTCGAAGCCGCGCTTGCGTTCGGCGCGACCATGATGAGCGGCGCGCCGCTATCGATCGCGGGCTCGAAAGCGCAGCTCAATGCGATCTGCGCCGGACAGGCGGCGGAAAAGCAGGCGGAACTCGACGCGATGATGGTGCGCGCGGACCACAGCGAAGACTTCGACGAAGCTGCGCGCGCGTTCGCCGGGAAGCGCAAGCCCCGGTTCCGCGGACGCTGATGGCACCGCCGAACCCAGCATGAAGCAGCCCATCGCCGGCTACCACCAGGACGACGAACAGCACTGGGTCGCCAAACTTGCATGCGGCCATTACCAGCATGTGCGTCATCAACCGCCGTGGATAAACCGTCCGTGGGTCGTTTCGAGGGAAGGAAGGACTGGTGCGCTGGGCAGCACGCTCGACTGCAAAAAATGCGACAGTGGCTTCCCGCCGGACCGCTCGCCTTGACGCATGCGCGAATTCGCGCTGAAAAAACAACGGCGCCCCGCTATGCGTCGCGGCCGCTTTTTTTGCGGTTGCTCAGCACTGCGCCGCCACCCAGCATCAGCGCATTGATCCAGAACACGGCTGCCAGTCCGGTAATTGACGCGACATAACCGAACAGCAGCGGGCCGACCGCGCGCGTAAGATGGTTGACGCTCGAGCGCAGGCCCAGCGCCTCGCCCGAGCGCCCTTCTGCGGAATTGCTGAAGGTCATCAGCATGGTGATCGGCTGACCGCAGCCGTTGCCGAGGCCGAACGCGAACGAGAGCAGGCCCAGGACCCAGACGTTTTCGACAAACGGCACGAGCAGGAAGCAGGCTGCCGACAGATAGAACGAATACGCCAGCACCGCCCCCTCGCCGTGCTTCGCAAGCAGCCGCGGCGTAACCAGCCGCACCACGAAACCGGATGCCGCAAACATCGCGAGTATGACGCCTATGGTCGCCGCGGATATGCCGATGCCGTGCGCGTAGACCGGGATGTAAAACTGGAACATGTCCTGTCCCGTCTGCACCAGGCTGCTGACGGCGAGCACCTTCAGCACATTGGGGTCGGACAGCTGCGACAGCATGCCGCCGGCGGGACTGCTCTTGCCGCGCCCGCCTTTCGGCAACGCCCTGCTGCCCGCGGCAAGTATGCCCACCGACACCACGTACAACCCTATGACGTAAAGGCAGCTCGCGCCGTGGCCCGCGTATTGAATCGAAATGCCAGCGAACAGCGGGCCGATGAAGCTCGCGGTGGAATTCATCATGCTGAAGTTGCTGAAATTCTTCGCCCGCGTCTCCTGCGTGCTGAGCGTACCGATGACATTCTGCATGGTGACGTTGACGAAGCCGACAGACACGCCGTTCAATGCCGCGGCCACGTAGATCGCCACCAGCCCGGGCCAGAAATACGGCATCAGCATGCCGACGATGCCGCCAACAATGCCGAACGCGAGCAACCAGCGCGGGCCGTAATAATCGGAGAGCCTGCCCATTGGCCACGACAGCATCACGGGCAGCACGGAGAAAGCCGCGGCGAGCCCGCCGATGGCGACTGGCTCAGCGCCGAGATTCAGCGCATAAAGAGTCAGGAGTACGCGGGTAGCGCGCGAGCCGGTCTGCGTGAGCAGCGTCAGCGCGTAGGCGAAATGGATCGACATTTGCCCGCAAGTTTACAGCCTCGCCGACGGCGCGGCAGCGCTCAGATCATGCAAGGCTCCCGCAAGGCCGGCGTTATCGGATGCAATGCCTCAATGCGCCGACAGCCCCGCCGCTTTCGCCACCCTGGCCCATTTCGCAATCTCGCGCGCGATGTGCTCGTCGAGTTCTTTAGGCGTCGTGCCCAGCGGTTCGAGGCCGTCTGCGATCAAACGATCTCTCACGTCAGACGTTTTGGCGATGGCCGCGATTTCGCGCTGCAGGCGGTTGACGATATCGGCTGGCGTCTTTGCCGGCGCGAACAGGGCCTGCCAGTTAGACGTCTCGAATCCGGGCAGTCCCGATTCGGCAACGGTCGGCACCTCCGGCAATGCCTGCCATCTGGCAGCGCCGGTGACCGCGAGCATGCGCAGCTTGCCCGCGCGCACCAGCGGCATCGCAGCCGGCATGCTGGCGAAACTCATGTCGGATTCGCCGTTCGAGATCGCGATCATCGCCGCCGGCGCGCCCTTGTAGGCGACGTGCTGAATGTTGATGCCGGCCATGTACTTGAAATATTCGCCGGCAAGATGCGGCGCACTGGCAATGCCGGAAGACGCGAAATTCAGTTTGCCGGGTTGGGCACGCGCGAGCGCGATGAGTTCCTGCACGTTGCGCGCCGCGAGCGTGCTGTCGCGAGCGTGCTGTTGACGACCAGCAGGTTGGGGCCCAGCGCAAGCAGTGAAATGGACTGCAAATCGCGCCGCGTGTCGTACGGCAATTTGGCGATCAGGCTGGGGTTGGTGCTGTGCGCGGTCGGTGCGAGCAACAACGTATAGCCATCCGGCAGCGCGCTCACCACGAGTGCGGTGCCGATGACGCCGCCTCCGCCGGGCCGATTGTCGACGACCACCTGCTGGCCGAAACGCTCGCCGAGACGCTGTCCATACAGACGCGCGACGAAATCCGAGTTGCCGCCCGCCGCCTGCGCGACGAGCAGCCGAATCGGTTTGGACGGATAACCCACGCGCTCCGCAGCCTGGCCGCCGGCGGCGCCCACTGCGATCAAAGCGCCAAAGAATATTCCCGTGCGGCTGCGGATGCGCGGGGACATGGCGTTCAGACCGGGTTGCGCGCGAAAAAATCATGCATATCGGCTATCTTCTCGCACGCCATGACTCCGTCGAAAATATTCTGCGCAAGCTGCTTATCCCACACCAGCCGGGAAATTTCGAAAAACTTGTTGGTGAGGTCTTCAGTACTGCGCGGGCGCATCGGATCGCCGCGTGTGTATTCGGCACTGGCTTCGAGCACGGCGCCGTTTTTCAGTTTGATCCTGACGTCGCATGGCTGCTTGAACGGGAAGTGCGCCGTGTATTCCGGTTTTTCGGCAACATCGACCTTGAGCGCCAGCTCATGGATGACCGGATTAGCGAATGCCTTCTCGTCGAAATTCGTGACGTAACCGCGGCCGTGATAAATCAGAGAAGCCACCGCGAACGGCAGCGAGAACTGCGCGCCGAATGGCGTCTTCGGCGTCTTGATATGCAGCAGCGTCGGCGAAATGTAGGTAAGAAAGCCGATGTGCTCGATGTCGCGCGGATCGAGCCGCTTGCCGGGCAGGCGCGCGAGGATGTCCTCGATGACGTCGAGCGCGGGATGAATCGAGCGCCCGACCGGGTGCATCTTGATGAAGCCCTTGGTGATCAGGAAATCAGTGCCGAGGTTTTCGATCACGATGTCGGGATCGAACGATTTTGCCGATGTCTGCGGGATGCTGCTTTTGACGTCGGGCGCATCGCCGTAAACCTGCCCGTAAACGGACGCAACACCATCGTTCTCGCCGGTCATGCCGGACTGCACCATGTCGAGCGCGAGGATGCCGAGATAGCCGGGCGTGCCGCTGTAGACGCGTCCCACCGTCGCGCCTTCGAGGATGGCCTTGCGGCTGGTGGCGAGCCCGAGCGTCGCGCTGATGTTGATGAGTTCGCGCATCGCGTCGGGCTTGAGACCCGCGAGCTTGCCGACGGCCACCGCGGCGCCTATGGTGCCGAACGTTCCGCTCGGATGGATCGCCAGCTTGATCTTGGTGGCGCGGTTGATGCGGCAGCCCGCTTCGTATCCCATCACGATCGCCAGCAAAAGATCTGCCCCCGATGCATGATTGTGTTCGGCCATCGCCAGCGCTGCAGGAACGATCTGGCTCGCCGGCAGGCCCTTCGCATACATGTTCTGCTCGACCATCTCGAGCCAGGTCCCTGCGGTGCCATTGAGCAGCGCCGCTACATTGGGTGATGTTTTCCGGCCGAAACCGATCACCGACGCCTCGCCCTGCGGATTGGCTGCGAGCTGGCGCGCAGCGAACTCGCGCATCTCCGGAACTTTCGCGCCGGCAGCGATCAGCGGCAACGTGTCGGCAACCAGCCAACGGGCGCGCGCGATGACTTCAGGCGGCAGATCTTCAAGCGTGGTCCTGCAAACGTATTCGGACAGGACCTTCAGATACCGCGGAGGAGATGCTTCCGGCACTTGAGTCTCCAGTTCACGAATCCGGTTTGGCGCCGGAGCTTTTGACGATTTTGGCGAACTTGTCGATTTCACGGCTGAAGAATGCGGCGAACTCGGCCGGCGAGCTGCCGACCGGCTCGGCGCCCTCGCGCTGCATGAAGGCCCTGACGTCGGGATGCTGCAGGTTCTTCACGACCTCGGCGTGGATGCGATTGACGATCGCCGCGGGTGTTGCCGCCGGCGCAAAAAAACCGTACCAGTTGTCGATATCGAATCCGGGATACGTCGCATCCACCGTGGGCACATCGGGCAACGCCGACGACTTGCGCTTGCTGGTCACCGCCAGCGCCCTCAGCTTGCCCGTGCGCAGATGCGGCTGCGCGCTGATCACCACCGAGAATCCGAGCTCGACTTCGCCGCTGAGTTGCGCGGTCATTTGCGCGCCCGCGCCTTTGTACGGCACGTGGGTAAGCTGCATGCCCGAAACCTGCTGCAGCAGCACGCCCGCGAGATGGCTGGTCGTGCCGTTGCCGCCCGAGGCGTAGGCAAGGCCTCCTTTTGATTTTTTCGACAACTCGACGAGTTCTTTCACACTGCGCGCGGGAACCGACGGATGCATGGTCAGCACCACCGGCGATGATGCAATCTGCGAAATCGCGATCAGATCTTTGCGCGCGTCGAACGGCAGTTTCGGGTAAAGCGTCACGTTGACTGCCAGGGATGCGGTGGACAACATCAGCGTATAGCCGTCGGGGGCGCTTTTTGCCGTGAGGTCGGCGCCGATATTGCCGCCGGCGCCCGCACGATTGTCGACAGTGACGGCCTGTCCGAGTGAATCGTGAAAACGTTGCCCCAGCAAACGCGCCAGCAGATCGGTGCCGCCGCCCGGCGAAAACGG
>JAIOOZ010000414.1 GCA_021414185.1 Betaproteobacteria bacterium | reverse complement strand
GAGTGGATTGCGCCGAGCCGCACGCACGCCAGCATCGCGAACACTGCTTCCGGCACCATCGGCATGTAAATCAGGATGCGGTCGCTCTTGCCCACGCCGAGTGAGCGCAGCACCGCGGCGCAGCGATTGACCTCGGTATGCAGTTCGCGGAACGTGTAGGTCTTGTTCTGGCCGGTCTCGGTCGAAATAAAGATCAGCGCGTTCTGCTCTGCGCGGTCTTTGAGATGGCGGTCTACCGCGTTGTGGCACAGATTGGTTTCGCCGCCGACGAACCAGCGCGCGAACGGCGGCCGGCTGTAATCGAGGACCTTGCCGAAAGGTTTGCGCCAGTCGATCAGCTTGGCCTGCTCGCCCCAGAAAGCGTCGGGCGAGTCGATCGAACGGCGGTGAAACTCCTTATAGTTGGCCATGCTCTCCTCCGAAGTATTGACCTGCCTGCCGACCAGATTTGCCCTGTGCTAGTTTATTTTAACGACCACTCTGCCTTTGGTGTCCTGTTTGAGCATGGCCGCAAACGTCTCGGGCAATTGCTCGAGCGTTATTGTCCGCACGATGTCCTTGAGATGGCGCGGTTTGAGATCGCTGCCCAGCCTTTCCCACACGCGACGGCGGATATCCATCGGCGTATAGCCCGAATCGACGCCGATCAGCCGCACGCCGCGCAGAATGAACGGCAACACCGTCATGTTGAGTTCGATACCGCCGGCATTGCCGAAGCTCGCGATCAGTCCGCCCTGTTGCATGCTGCGCGTCAACGCGGACAATTGCTCACCGCCGACCGAATCGAAGGCCGCCGCCCACACGCCTTTTTCCATAGGCCTCGTACCGAGCTTCAATACTTCGCGGCCCACCACTTCGGCAGCGCCGATTTTCCTGAGATAAGCGTGCTCGCTCGCTTTGCCGGTCACCGCGGTAATTTTGTAACCGCGCCCGGCCAGCATGTCGATGGCAATGCTCGCGCAGCCGCCGGTCGCACCGTTGACCACCACCTTGCCCCGCTCAGGCGTCATACCGTTCTGTTCGAGCAGATGCACGGCCAGCGCCGACGTATAGCCGGCGGTGCCTATCGCCATCGCATCGAACAGCGTCAGCCCGGGCGGCAGCGGCACGACCCAGGCGGCCGGCACCCGCGCATAGCCAGCGTAACCACCGTCGTGCGACATCGCGAAATCGTAGCTGGTGCATATCACTTCGTCGCCGGGCTTGAAACGGCCGTCGCTCGACGAGACCACGGTGCCGCTGCTGTCGATGCCGCCGACGCATGGGTAGCGGCGCACGATCTTGGCGGCGCCGGTGCCGGCCAGCGCATCCTTGAAATTGACGCTCGAATAGGCGACCTTGATGACGACTTCACCGACGTCGAGTTCGTCCAGCGTCAGGTCGACGAGACGCCCCTGGCCTTTACCGTTCTCCTCGAAGATACGGTACGCCTTGAATTTTTCCATGCTGATCTCCTCCACATTAATGGTTCTTGAAGCGCATTTCAAAAAAAGGTAGCGCAGGCGACCCGCCGTCCCCGTCCACAAAGGCAGGCGGGTCGCCTGCGCTACGATTGAGCTTTTAAGGCAAATGGGGCTCGCTCAAGTAATCGCGCGTCTGCATCTCTATCAGGCGGCTGATGGTGCGCTCGAACTGGTCACCGCCTTCCGCCCAGGAATAAAGCTCCGCCGGCGGCACCGCCGCGGTCGCGCGTCTGCATCTCTATCAGGCGGCTGATGGTGCGCTCGAACTGGTCACCGCCTTCCGCCCAGGAATAAAGCTCCGCCGGCGGCACCGCCGCGGAAACGATCAGTTTCACGCGCCGGTCGTAAAACTCGTCGATCAGCCAGGTAAAACGCCGCACGATGTCCGCCTCGTCGATCTTGAACACGGGAATGCCCGACAGCAGCACCGTATGATACCGGCGCGCGAGTTCTATATAGTCCGCCTTGCCGCGCGGGCCGTCGCACAGTTCGCGGAAATCGAACCATGCCACGCCACGCGCAAGCCGCCGCGCGTGAATGATACGCCCCTCGATCTCCAGATCCGCGGATTCGGCCGACTCGTGGCGTGCGATGCCGATAAAGGCCTGCTCCAGCCGTTCGTCCGCGTTGTCGCCGATATGGTAAACGCCCGCGCGCTCGAGTTCACGCAAGCGATAGTCGGTGCCGCCGTCGACGTTGACCACGCGCAAATTCCGCTTCATGAGCTCGATGGCCGGCAGGAACTGGCTACGCTGCAGGCCGTCTTTATACAATTGATCCGGATGCTGGTTGGACGTGGTGACCAGCACCACGCCGTGCTCGAACAGGCCTTCCAGCAGGCGCCGCATCAGCATGGCATCGGTGATATCGGTGACATGGAATTCGTCGAGGCACAGCAGGCGAGTTTCCTTCGCCGTTTCGCGCGCGATGATGGCGAGCGGGTCTTCCTTGCCCTGGTGGCGGTTCAGTCCCTGATGGACTTCCTGCATGAAACGGTGAAAGTGTATGCGCTTCTTGCGCGCGACCGGCGCGCAGTTGAAAAAACTGTCCATCAGGAAGCTCTTGCCGCGGCCGACACCACCCCAGAGGTAGACGCCCTGCACGGTCTGCTTGCGTGCAAGCAGGCGAATCAGCGAAGCTTCCAGCCGCTCCAGAGCGATCAGGTCTTCGTAGACACCCTGCAGGACCTGCAACGCGGCGGCCTGCGATGCATCCAGTTCGAAACCGTGTTCCTGCCCATGCTGCCGCACCCAGCCGGAGATGTCGGAGCTGTCTTCGGGAAGGGCAAAATGGCCGTAGCGGTTGGCAGCCCCGGCGCGCGCGTCCTCGTTCACTGCAATCCGGGACAGGTCAGAAATTCAACGTGCGTTTATCGACCGCGAGTGCTGCCTCCTTCATCGCCTCGGACAAGGAAGGATGAGCGTGGCAGATCAGCGCGATGTCCTCGCTCGATGCGCCGAATTCCATGGCTACCACCGCCTCGGCGATCAGTTCCGAAGCCATCGGCCCGATGATGTGCACGCCGAGTATGCGGTCGGTTTTCGCATCCGCCAGCATCTTGACCATGCCGGTGGTGTCACCCAGCGCGCGCGCGCGGCCGTTGGCCATGAAAGGAAACGTGCCGGCACGGTACTCGACGCCGCCCGCTTTGAGTTGCTGTTCGGTCTGGCCGACCCACGAAATTTCCGGCGACGTGTATATCACCCACGGCACGGTATTGAAATCGACATGCCCGTGGCGCCCGGCAATGCGCTCGGCCACCGCCACGCCTTCTTCCTCTGCCTTGTGCGCCAGCATGGGGCCGCGCACCACGTCGCCGATCGCCCATACGTTGGCCACGTTCGTTTTGCAGTCGCCGTCGACAGCGACAAAGCCGCGTTCATCCAGCTTGATCCCGATCGCGGCAGCATCGAGCCCGTTGGTGTTCGGCACGCGGCCGATAGAGACTATCAAGCGGTCGAATGTAGCGCTTTGCGCAGCGCCCGCGCTGTCGGTGTATTCGACAACGACGTTTTTCTTGCCGGTGACCTTGGTGATCTTGACGCCGGTATGTATCGCCAGGCCCTGCCTGGTAAAAATCTTGGCGGCTTCCTTGGCAATCTGCTCGTCCACCGCGCCGAGAAAAACCGGCAGCGCTTCGAGTATCGTGACCTCGGCGCCCAGCCTGCGCCATACACTGCCCATTTCCAGCCCGATCACACCGGCGCCGATCACGCCGAGGCGTTTCGGCACTTCGCCGATGGCCAGCGCGCCGGTATTGGAAAGTATGAGTTTCTCGTCGAAATCGGCGCCGGGCAGCGCGCGCGGATTGGAGCCCGTCGCGATGATGGCGTGTTTGGCGAGCAGGGTCTCCGCG
>JAIOOZ010000413.1 GCA_021414185.1 Betaproteobacteria bacterium | reverse complement strand
CGTCTTTGCCGGCGTAGACACGGAATGCGAGACTGAGTGCCTTGAAATCGGTCGCTACCATGGCTATCGGATTCTACTGTCTCAAAAAACTGATCCCCTCCCCCTTGACGGGGGAAGGAGTTCTGTACCACATCTCCCGATTCATTCTACCCGCCGCGCGTATGGAGAAACTGCTCGTGCGCCTGCAGCGCGGCTAGCGCTTGGCCCGCGTTGCTCATTTCGTCGTAAACTGGGATACCGAGCGCGACTGCGCTGTCGCGGAATATGCGCTTGCGCGCTTCGAGCTGGGGATCGCCGTCGGAGTGCAGCACGAGCACGAAATGCGCCTGGCCAGGATAGTGGGTCTGCACGCGCAGCGCAGCCTGCAATACGTTGTCGAGCACCTCGGGCGGCGTGCGCCCGGCAAATGCCGACATGTTCAGATGTATGACCAGCGCCTCGGGTCTGCCTTTAGCGTAAATCTCATCGAGGATTTTTTCGGCGACGCGCCCATTGTCCTGCTGCAGCGTGCTCACCGGGCAATCGACCGGGTTGGTGATACTGGTGCCCGGCGGCAGCTTCAGGGCTGCCAACGCATCCAGCGCCGGCTTCTCGAACGGCAAGACATCCAGGCCCAGCCGCGCGAAATAATCGGTGGCGAGCACACTGGTGCCGCCGCCGTTGCCGAACAACACCACGCGCTTGGTCGGATGTTGCGGTTGCGGCGTCAGCGTCTGGAATATCAGCAGCGTGTCGATGAACTGGTCGAGCGTATCAACCAGCACGCAGCCGGTCTGGCGCGACAACGCAATCCATGCGCGCTCGTCGCCTGCCAGTGAACCCGTATGCGAAGCTGCAGCCGCGAGCCCCTGGCCGGTGCGCCCACCTTTCAGTATGACGACCGGCTTCTGCGCTTTCGCCGCGCGCAACATGTCGAACAACCGGCGCCCGTCCTTGGCCGTCTCGATGTAAAAACCGATCACCTTGGTCTGCGCGTCGGCAAGATAAAACTCCAGCAGGTCGCTGGGTGCTATATCAGCGCAGTTTCCAACCGTAACGAGGCCGGAAAATTTAACGCCGCGCGAAAGACCACGCCGGATGATGTCGGTGCCAAGCCCGCCGCTTTGCGAAATAACACCGACATGGCCGACTTCGGTCGGGCTGATTTCGGT
>JAIOOZ010000369.1 GCA_021414185.1 Betaproteobacteria bacterium | reverse complement strand
CCGCGAATTGGCATGATGGTACTGGCGCGGCGCGCCGTCGGGCGGCAGCACTTCCATGCAGCCGGACAGCGCGCTCGCGTCCGTCAAGGCGATCCACGCGGTAACGTGCTCGTGCGGGTCGAGCCCGAAATACGTCGAATCCTGGTGCCACGCGGTGAAAGCGGGCGAACCGGCTTCCTTGATGAAGAACGTGCCCCAGAACACCAGAATGTCCGGACCTATGACGTCTTCGACGGCGTCGAGCACGCGCGGATGCCGGCACAGCGCTTCGACCCACGGCAGAAAAGTGTAAGAGCCGGAGCGATATTTTTTGTGCGCTTTCGACAACGGCGTGGCTATGCGCTCTTCTAGCCGGCTGATGTGGTTCATGCCCTCCGCCGCTTCGGCCGGCGTCAGCACGGGAATCGGAAACAGAAATCCGTTTTGGCGATAGTCGCGCACCTGCTGCTCTGTCAGTGCTTTCACGTACGTGTCTCCGGCATGTATATGGGGAAAGAGCGCCGCGCCTGCAACCCGCAGATTACGGTTCGTGGCATGATAGTTGCATGGTAACCCTCATCAAAATCGCTGTCCAACTCGCTGCATTCACTGCGCGCGCTGGCGCTGTTGTTTGCACTGCTCCCGCTTGGTGCGGTCGCTGCCGCGAAAGACGATTATCCGCAGCGGCCGATCCGGCTCGTCGTGCCGGTGCCGCCCGGCGGCGCCGGCGATTTCACCGGCAGGCTCGTCGGCAGCAAACTCGCCGACGCGCTGGGTCAGAACGTCGTCGTCGAAAACCGCGGCGGCGCCGCCGGCCTCATTGCGACCGAGTTCGTTGCCAAGGCCACGCCCGACGGCTACACGCTGCTGCTGTCTTCGAGCACGACGCACGGCATAGGCCCCGTGCTCTATCGCAAGCTGCCGTACGACGCGCAAAAAGATTTTACACACGTCGGCCTGATCGCAACGGTGCCCGCGGTGATGGCCGTCAACCAGTCGGTGCCCGTGCATACGGTGAAAGAATTCGTCGCGCTCGCCAAGGCCAAACCCGGCGCGCTCCTGTTCGGTTCGTCCGGCAGCGGCGGGCCGCCGCATTTGATGGGCGAGCTGTTCAAAGCGGTCACCGGCGCGCCCATCACGCACGTTCCTTACAAAGGCAGCGGACCAGCAGTCATCGATCTCGTCGGCGGACAACTGCAGGTAATGTTCGACGGCCTGCCCTCCCTCATTGGGCAGATCAAGGCCGGCAAGCTGCGCGCCATTGCCGCAGTCAGCGCAACGCGCTCGGCGGTGCTGCCCGAGCTGCCGACGATGGCCGAGGCAGGCTATCCGGGAATCGAAGGCGGATTGTGGTTCGGCGTTTCCGGCCCGGCCGGCGTGCCCGCCAATATCGTCAACCGCATGAGCAAGGAAATTTTCGCGGCGGTCGCGCTCGCCGAAGTGAAAGAGCGGTTTGCGAGTGTGGGCGCTTTCGTTTCGCCGCTCGGGCCGCGCGAGTACACCGAGTTCATCCGCGCGGAAAACAAGAAGTGGGCCCCGGTCGTGAAGGCTTCAGGCGCGACGATCGACTGAGTGGCTGACTATTCCGCCTGTATCCCGGCCGACTTGATGAGCTGTTCCCACTTGGTAACTTCGGATGCCAGGTAAGCGCGGAATTCTTCCGGCGTGCTCACTTCGGGATCCGCGCCCTGCTTGGTGATCGCATCGACGCCTTCCGGCGTCTGGACGCTTTTGACGATCTGCGCGTGCAGCTTGGCGACGATGTCCTTGGGCACGCCGGCGGGCGCGAGCACACCGTACCAGTTTGAGACTTCGTAACCCGCGACACCGCTTTCGGCGATGGTGCGGACATCAGGCAGCGATGGCGACCGTTTTGCCGACGTCACTCCGAGCGCGCGGATCTTGCC
>JAIOOZ010000368.1 GCA_021414185.1 Betaproteobacteria bacterium | reverse complement strand
GCGCGGCTGGTGGCTGACCGAAATGCTGACCACGCCGTCACCGCTGACCGAGAAAATGGTGCTGTTCTGGCACAATCATTTCGTTTCCAGCCTGCAGAAAGTGCGCTCGCCGGTGCTGATGTACCGCCAGCAGATGCTGCTACGCAAGCATGCGCTCGGCTATTTCGGCGACTTGCTGCACGACGTGTCGAAAGACCCGGCGATGGTGATTTATCTCGACAACGCGTCGAACCGCAAGGCTCAGCCCAACGAAAATTTCGCGCGCGAAGTGATGGAGCTCTTCACGCTGGGCGAGGGCAATTACGGCGAGCAGGACATCAAGGAGGCGGCGCGTGCGTTCACCGGCTGGAGCATAGACCTCGACAGCGGCGAGTTCGTGTCGCGCCCGCTGATTCACGATGATGGCGTGAAAACCGTGCTCGGCAGGAGCGGTAATTTCGACGGCGACGCCGTGCTCGACATTCTGCTCGCGCAGCCGCAGACCGCGGAATTCATCGTCTTCAAATTGTGGCGCGAATTCGTGTCGCCGGTGCCGGATGCGGTGGAAGTCAAGCGCATCGCGCGCGTGTTCGGCGACAACCGCTACAACATCAAAGTCGCATTGCGCGCGATTCTTACGGCGGATGCTTTTTATGCGCCGCAGAACCGCGCCGCGCTCATCAAGTCGCCCGTGGAGCTGATCGTCGGCACTCTGCGCCAGTTCCGCTTCGAGACCGGCGAAGTCACGCCTTTCCTGCTGGCGTCGCGCCAACTCGGCCAGGACCTGTTCGCGCCGCCCAACGTCAAAGGCTGGCCGGGTGGTGAGGCGTGGATCAACAGCGCCACGCTCCTGCAGCGCAAGCAACTGCTCGAAAGATTGTTTCGCGCGCAGGAAATGAGCCAACCCATGCAGGCGATGGCGCGCGAACGGCTGGGCAATCTCAAGGGCATCGTCAAAGAGGGCGCAGACGTCCGCGAACGGCTGGCGCGCGCGATGATGGATATCCGTTTCGACGGCGATAAATGGTTGTCCCGTTTTGCGCCTGGCGATCCCCAGCTGGTCAAGGTCGTGCTGGCCGCCGATCCCCTGAATCCGCCGGCGGCAGGCACGCCGGGCGCCGAGCTGCTGCGGCAACTCGTGCTCGATCCCGTATACCAGTTGAAGTGAGGGAGAATCCATGGACAGACGCCAGTTTCTGCATGCGCTGGGTGCAACCGCCGTCGCGGGATATCTTCCCGGAATCGCGTGGGCGGGGCCTGCCGGCCGCTATGAAAACCTTCTTATTCTGGTGGAGTTGAAAGGCGGCAACGACGGCCTGAATACCGTCGTGCCTTACGCCGACGGCGAGTATTACAACCTGCGGCCGCGCATCGCCATAGCGCGCGACCAGGTGCTGCAACTCGACAGTCGGACGGGGCTGCACCCGGCGCTGCAACCGCTGATGCCGTTATGGCAGAGCCGTGAGCTGGCCGTGGTCCAAAGCGTCGGCTATCCGAGCGCCAATTTGTCGCATTTCCGCTCGATCGAAATCTGGGACACGGCGTCGAAAAGCACCGAGTACTTGAGCGACGGCTGGCTGACGCGCGCGTTCGCGGATTCGCCGGTGCCGCGGTCTTTTGCGGCGGACGGCGTCATCATAGGATCGAGCGAAATGGGCCCGCTCGCCGGCGGCGGCACGCGCGCGCTGGCGCTGACCAATACCGAGCAGTTCCTGCGCCAGGCCAAATTGGCGGGCAGCGAAGGCGCATCGCGCAATCCCGCGCTGCAGCACATACTCAAGGTCGAGCAGGACATCGCGCAGGCGGCGGTCAATCTGAATGCCAATTACGCATTTCGCGCCGAGTTCCCAAACCACCCGCTTGGTAATGCATTCAAAACCGCGGCGCAGGTGATTGCGAGCAAGGCGGGTGTTGCGGTAATCAGGATCACCCAAAATGGATACGACACGCACAGCGGTCAGCAGGGCACGCAGCAGCGG
>JAIOOZ010000206.1 GCA_021414185.1 Betaproteobacteria bacterium | reverse complement strand
ATCGCAAACAATATGGCTTTGCCTCCAAGGGACTGGGCGAAGCCGAGTACGCGCGAGTACGCCAGTGAAGCGGGGGGCAGGCCGGCGCCGGTGGGAGCGGCGATGCCGGTGATGAACACGAGCACCGGGCCCAGGAGCGCGGAGAGCACGCCGCCCGCTCCGAACAGCGACCAGAAGATGGGTGCATTGGAGCGTTTCATAGTCTCCACCACCGTACGAGGGCGTACACCACCGCTGAAACGACGAGCGTCGCTGTCCAGCCAGCGGCCGACAGCAGCAACCCGGGAACCGGTTTGCCGCCAACGTGGAGCAGCGGCAGCGTCTTGGGCAGGACTTTCTTGGGCAGGACTTTCCACCACGTATAGGCGTGATAGATCATCGCGAGCAGCATGAACACATGCAATGCGACCGCCAGCGGCTGGCGCAATGCGGCCAGCCACGCTTCGTACGCGGCTTCACCCTGGCTCAAGCGCCACACGCCAACGAGCAGAATCAGCGCATAGAGGGCGACGATCACGCTGGTGGCTTCCATGATCATGTAGCGCACATAATACGGATTGCGGCGCCACCACCCGTCCATCGGGCGGATATAGGGCTTGCGCGCGCTCATTTGGCAGCCCCTTTCGGCAACACAAAGCGCAGGAAGTAGTCGACCGCGCTCGCGGTCTTGTTCATGTTGATCGCGCGCGCCGGGTCGACGCCTTTGGGGCACACTTCGGAACAGTAGCCGACGAGCGTGCACGACCACACGCCTTCCTCGCTGTTTACGAGTTCCATGCGTTCGGCCCTGCCGCCATCGCGCGTATCGGCGTTATAGCGATGCAACAAGGCCAGCGCCGCCGGCCCGGTAAACGACGGGTTCATGCCGTATTGCGGGCATGCCGCGTAACACAACAGGCAATTGATGCACGAGCTGAACTGCTCGTATTGCGCGAGTTGCGCCGGTGTCTGCAGGTACTCGCCGTCGTCGAGCGTGCGCGGCGTTTTTGGAATGATGTAGGGCTTGATGTTCTCCAGTTTCTTGACGAAATCGGCGACCGACACCACGAGGTCGCGCTCGATCGGCAGGTTCGCGAGCGCTTCGACGCGCAGTTTGCCCGGATAGTAATCGCGCAGAAAGGTCTTGCACGAAAGCGCGGGCTTGCCGTCGACCATCATGCCGCAGCTGCCGCAAATCGCCATGCGGCATGACCAGCGGAAACTGACGGTGCCGTCGAGATAATCCTTGATGTACTGCAGCCCCTGCAGCACCGACATGTCGTCGGTAAACGGGACACGATAAGTCTGCAGCACCGGTTCCGTATCCTGCTCGGGGCGGTAGCGCAGCACTTCGATTTCGATCGTTTTGCCGGTATCAGGCATGGTCCGCCTCTTGTTTGCGTTCCGCTTCGGCTTTTTCGCCCGCTGCGCCATAGGCGCGCGTGCCCGGCCTGGATCTGGTTATTTTTACCGCGCCATAGTCGATCCGCGGCGCGCCGTCGCCGGCATAGTAGGCGAGCGTATGCTTGAGGTAGTTCGCATCGTCGCGCTGCTCGAAGCCGTCGAGACGCTGGTGCGAGCCGCGCGATTCCTTGCGGTTGATCGCCGAATATACGATCGCCTGCGCGACGTCGAGCAGATAACCCAGTTCGATCGCGAGCAGCCATTCGGTGTTCCATGCCCGGGAGTGGTCGTCGATTTTCAGGTTCTTGTAGCGCTGTTTCAGTTCGTCGATCTTGTTGCAAGTGGCCTGCATGTCGGGCCCCAGGCGGTAGATTCCGCAGCCGTCCTCCATGCTCTTGGCCATTTCGGTGCGCAATACCGCCATGCGCTCGGTGCCGCCGGAGCGGGTGACGATGCCGAGCGCGCGCTCGCGTATTGCTGCGGCCTGCTTTTCGAGCGTAGCCGGTTTGCTGTTCACCACCGACTTCGCGTACTGCGATGCCTCCTCGCCGGCGACCTTGCCGAACACGATTAGCTCCGTCAGAGAATTTGAACCGAGCCGGTTCGCGCCGTGGATGCCGACGCTCGAGCATTCGCCGACCGAATAGAGGCCGGGCAGCGGCGAGGCCGTCCTGCCGTCGGCCAGTATGCCGCCCATCGTGTAATGCACCGCCGGCAGCACCGGAATCGGTTCGCGCGCCGGATCGACGCCGAGAAACTCTTCGGCGAGCTCGTAGATCTGCGGCAGGCGCTCGCGCAGCTTTTGCTCGCCAAGATGGCGCAGGTCGAGATGCACGACCGCGCCGTGAGGACCATCGATGGTGCGGCCTTTTTGCTTCTCATGCCAGAAGGCCTGGCTCAGGCGGTCGCGCGGCCCCAGTTCCATCGCCTTGTTGCGCGGTTCGGGCGTCGCCGGCCCGAGGCCGTAGTCCTGCAGATAGCGATAACCATCCTTGTTGAGCAGGAAGCCCCCTTCGCCGCGGCACGCCTCGGTGAAGAGCAGGCCAGTCCCCGGCATGCAGGTCGGGTGGTACTGCATGAATTCCATATCGCGCAGCGGCACGCCGTGCCGGTAAGCGAGCGCCATGCCGTCGCCGGTAACGATGCCGCCGTTGGTGTTCTCGCGGAATACCCGCCCGGCGCCACCAGTGGCGATGATGACGGCTTTGGCCTCGATCAGCCTGAATTCACCGGTTGCGATATCGATCGCCACCACGCCCTGTACGCGGCCGTCTTCAACCACGAGGTCAACGCAAAAATGCTCATCGAACCGCTTGATCGAGGGATACTTGATGGAAGTCTGGAACAGGGTGTGCAGCATGTGAAAGCCGGTCTTGTCTGCGGCGAACCACGTGCGCTCGATCTTCATGCCGCCGAACGCCCGAACATTCGCATGCCCATCGTCAGTACGGCTCCACGGGCAGCCCCAATGTTCCATCTGCACCATTTCCCGGTGCGCCTGCGCGACGAAGTACTCGACGACGTCCTGCTCGCATAACCAGTCGCCGCCACTGACGGTGTCATTGAAGTGATAATCGAGAGTGTCGTGCGGCAACGTTACGGCGGCCGCACCTCCTTCTGCAGCCACCGTGTGGCTGCGCATGGGGTAGACTTTGGATACCAGGGCGACCGTCAACGCCGGGTCTGACTCGGCAGCCGCAATCGCGGCCCGCAACCCCGCGCCGCCCGCACCGATAATTACGATGTCGGCTTTGAATATGTCCATGTCTCGGCTTTTTCCGTTGCCGGCAGCGCGTCTGCACTGCATCGAACGGGTATCTGTACGACGACCTTCTGATAAAGACCGCCAAAGAAAGTGTCCTTGCGCAATTGCGCGGGCGCTATACCCGGCGGGAGCCATTCGCTGATGTGATGGCGCCACAGGTCAATCGCGAAGGGTTCGAGTACCCGCAATACCGGCTGAAACACGTAGCGCAGCGGGTGCAGCAGGTGCGGCCCATGGTAGTCCACGATGACGACCCGGCCGCCGGGCCTGGTGACGCGGATCGCTTCGCGCAAGGTTTCCCGCCGCGCCTCCGCCGGCTGCTCGTGCAGCAAAAAGAAGACGATGACCTGGTCGTAACTGCCGTCGGCAAAGCCGAGCGCCGTCGAATCGCGCTGATAAGTCGTGACGGGCGCGTCGGCGGGCAGCTTGCGCCGCAGGTTCTGGAGCTGGATTGGCAGCACGTCGACGATATCGAGCGCGCCGCCCGGCGCCATGCGCCTGGCCAGATGCGTGGAAAAGTCTCCATAAACGCACGCAACCTGCAGCGTGCGCCCGGTTATTGCATCGCCGAGTTCGTCGAGCGCCGCGTCACGCAGCCGGGCGAAGTTTCCCCACAGGATAAGATTGACGAGCCATTGGCGCTCGAAAATGTTGACCGCGTTCGGATGGATATAAGCCCACCAGTAAGTATCGCTCAGATAAAGCGGAATTGCCGCAGCCGGCTTGCCATCGACATGCTCGCGATACATGGTTTTTCCTGGTTTGCAACGCGTCGATGCAAGTGCCGCACATTACAATGCACCGGGGCGTTTCATTGCTTAAGTATTCATAACAACACAATATCAGTGAGCGGGTCAAACGTCACCTGGATTCTCGCTAACTCGGCCGCTCCCCGATTGATCTAAATCAAGCAAGAAGCAGGTAAACGGGCCGGTTATTGATGAACCGTAACGGGTGGAAAGGCGATAAATGAGGCAGGCTCTCGATGCAGATGTGATCGTGGTCGGCGGCGGCATTTCGGGACTTGCGTGCGCATGGAATCTGCAGCAGCGCGCAATTCGCGTGCTGCTGCTGGAATCCGCGGCGCAGCCGGGCGGCTCGATCGGCACCACGCGCGAGCAGGGCTGTCTGCTCGAATCCGGGCCCAACAGCGCGCTGGACACGACGCCGCTGATCGCGCAGTTGCTCGACGAGGTCGGCGTGGCCGGGGAGCGCATCAGCGCAAATACGGCGGCGCGCAACCGCTATATCCTGCGCGACGGCAGGCTGACTGCGCTGCCGTTGTCGCCCCTCGAGTTTCTGGGCACTTCATTGTTCTCGGCGCGCGCCAAGCTGAGGTTGGCATGCGAGCCCTTCATTGCCCGCGGCGCGCCCGGCGGCGAAGAATCGGTTGCCGCGTTCGTGCGCAGGCGCATCGGCATTGAATTTCTTGATTACGCCATCAATCCGTTCGTGGCCGGGGTCTACGCGGGCGACCCCGAAGCGTTGAGCGTGAGCGCCGCGTTCCCGCGGTTGCACGCACTCGAGCAGGCGCACGGCAGCCTGATCCGCGGTTACGTCGCGGGCGCGCGCGCCCGCGCGCGCGATCCTGAAAAATCGAAACAGGCCGCACCGATGTTTGCATTTCGCGACGGCATGCAGACCCTGACGGATGCGCTTGCGCGCCGGCTCGCGCAGGTTGAACTCGCGACGGAAGCGGTCGGCGTCGCGCCGGGCAGGGGTTGCCAGTCAGTGACCGCCCGCAGCATGAATGCGCAACGCGAGTTGCGCGCGCGCGCCGTGGTGCTGGCCACGCCGGCGCATGCGGCGGCGAAGCTGGTGAGCGCATTTTCATCTGATACCGGCGCCGCTCTCGCCGCAATCCAGTATCCGCCGGTCGCGGTGGCCATCAGCGCTTACCCGCGCGAGGCCGTCCGGCATGCGCTCGATGGCTTCGGCGTACTGGTGCCGCAGCGCGAGCGCCGGAGCATCCTGGGCACGATATTTTCGAGCACTTTGTTCGAAAATCGCGCGCCGCGAGGGCTCGCATTGCTCACGACATTCGTCGGCGGCATGCGCCAGCCCGAACTCGCGCGGCTCAACGACGACGAAATCGCCGCGATCGTGCAGGCCGAACACGTGGCGCTGCTGGGCGCGCCGGCGCGCGCGCAGTTCGTGCGCGTCAGACACTGGGAGCGCGCGATACCGCAATACACGCTGGGCCATGCAGCGCGCATGGCGGCGATTGAAACTGCCGAGCGCAGATTCCCGGGGGTGTTCTTCTGCGCCAATTATCGGGGCGGGGTGGCGATCGGGGATTGCATCAAATCCGCCGACCGCGTTGCGGGCGAGGTGGCAAAATTCTTGCGTGACCAGCAGGGCGCAAAAATTCCCGGGTGAATAGCGGCTCGCGAAATCCCCGCCGGGTGTGCCACGGGGTTACCCGCGCATCACGTTGCCCGCGAATCCGATCAGCACCAGGGTCAGCAGTGTCAGGCCGATAAAGATCAGCGTGAAGCCAAGAATCTTCGAACCCCGCGTCATGGGCTGGGACGGCGCATCGACGAGGTAGTCATCGAGCTTGCCGCTTGCCACCAGCCGGTTGAACTCGACGGTGTGGTCACGCTTGAAATCTTCCAGCGGTACTGTGCCGGTAAACATCACGATGTCGAGCGGGAATTTGTCGGGCCGGAAGTGGTTATTGAAAAAATGCACCGTGAACAGGAACACCGCGGCAAGGAATGCTTCTTCGCCGTGCGCGATGGCCGCGACATTGAACGCCCAGCCCGGCAGCAGCGTGGCGGTGAGGTTGGGGAACCACAACATGAAGCCGCTGACGCCGATGATGGTCACGCCCCAGAACGGGGCCCAGTAGTCGAATTTCTCCCAGTATGTCCAGCGATCGAAGACCGGCCGCGGGCCGAACCCGAGGAACCACTTGAACATGGCAATAATGTCCCACAGGTCCTGCCAGTTCGGGATCAGGGAGTTCGGCCCGAATATGCGGAAGTTTCTCCAGTCGCGCGCAAGGCGCAGCGCAACGTAGACGAGATGCGCGAAGAAGACGAAGGCGAATATGACGGCGCAGACTCTGTGCACCATGCCGGTCACGTGCGGCCCGCCAAATGCTTTGACGACGATGGGCGCCCATGCGCTCTCCGCGTAAAAGAGCGTCATGCCGGTCAGCGTTAGTATCATCAGGCTCACGGCAAAGGTCAGGTGCGCGATCCGCCATGTCAGGCTGAACCGGCGGTAATGCTTGCCTTCCTTGCCCTGCAGCAGTTGCTCCGTCTTCACGTGCGGGCGGTTCTTGCGCTCCTGCCGTTCTTTGTATTCGCGGTAAAACCACAGCGCGGCATGCAACCAGAAAAACGCGAAGGTCCCGGCCAGCAGCCCGATCATGAACTTTGACGCAATCCATATTTGCGGATAGCGGTTGAAATCGTGCGCATTGCCGTGCGGCTGGAATGTGGCGAACCCGGGCGACGCGTTGGCGTGGCATTTCTGGCAGGTTTGCAGGCGGTTGTCCGGATGCACCGTCGATTTCGGGTCCTTGACGCGCTGTATGCCGTGGCTGCCATGGCAATCGAAGCACTTCGCCGTGTAGGAATAGCCCAGTGCGTTGATTTGCCCGTGGTAGGTGTCGGCGTACGATTTCAGGTTCTCGGCGTGGCACCCGCCGCAGGTTTTTGTGATCGCCAGCTTGACGGCGTCGGTTTTAGGCGACGCGATTTCGTGGGCCGTATGGCAGCTCGTGCAGGTGGCTGCCTTGGGATTGCCCTTGCCGACGGCTTCCTGGCCGTGCACCGACGCCAGATACTCGGTTTTTTGCGCGCTGTGGCAGGTGCCGCAGTCGACTTTCTGATGCGTTTCCTGATGGGGAACCGCCGTGATGTCCTGATGACACATGACGCACGGCAACTGGCCGTGCACGCTTTTTCCAAACTTGTCCGCCGTGACGTGCAACTCGCGGGGCTTGCCGTCCGGTCCCGGCATGGAAAATCCCTCGTTGCCGTGGCAGCCGAGGCAGGTTGCGTTGTCGGGCGCATCGGCAGCACGGGCGAGCGGCGCACCGGCGATGCAGACAATGCCTGCGATTACGCATATTGCAAGTTTTGATAGACGCATGGCGGTCGCTTCCGTCAGATTTACAAAATAGGTCTACATGCCTGCGGCATTATAGGGAATAAGCGCATTCTGCATGCCTACGGCATTATAGGGAATAAGCGCAATTAAGCCACACGTGTCGGTTTGATTTTATCAATACCCGTAGAGATTGATCGACGGCCGTCTCTGCCTGCCTGCTTAACCCGACGCCACGCGCTTGGTTAGCTTGCGTTGCAGTGTCTTTCGATGCATCGACAACGCCCTTGCCGCTGCAGAAAGATTGTTGTCGTGTTCCATCAACACCCAATTGATGTATTCCCACTCGAGACGGCGGGTTGACAGGAATTTTCGGTCATAGGACGCAATCTGGTCACCGTCGTGGCGCGAAAATGCCGCAACAATCTGTTCGGCACTGGCGGGCTTGATAAGATAATTGATGGCACCGCGCTTGATGGCTTCGATGGCAGTGGCGATGCTCGCGTGTCCGGTGAGCACTATCAAGGTTGTGCCTGGAGACGCATTTTTTAGCCGCGATATGAATTGAAGTCCGCAGTCGTCCGGCAATTTGAGTTCAGTGACGACATAGTGGGGAGAGAACTCCGCTACCGCCCGCAAGCCCTCTCCCGCGCCGTTGCAAGTGATGACGGAATAACCGCGATTTTCCATGGCCGACGCAAGCGACGCACGCGATCGCTCACTGCCGTCCACCAATAAGACGTCGCGGCGAGAAAACTCTCGTGGATCGCGTGCATTCATTTCCAATTCTCCCGATTGGTGCGTCAAATTGACGCATTCCATGCAGCTAACTTGTTATCTATGATCTACGTTGTGCAGTGCGACGTATTGATATAGATCAAGTGGCATCTTAACTTTTAATTATTTGATTTTTATCAAATCTTCGCGAGCCGGACGCTGGTCGTGCAAACCGGGTTGGAGTGGGAGGATTCAGGGTGAGATTGACTGTCGGATGGTGCTGGCAAAAAGTCGCACTTGCGTGGATGTGTGCAATCGCCGGAATCGCTTCATCCACGGCGTGGGCTGCCGAAACCGCTGCCGCGCGTGTGGTTGCGCCCGAAGCGGAAATCTGCAAAGGCTGCCACGAGAAATACGTGGAAAGTTACCTGACCACCAAACACGGCCAGCAGGGCAATCGGAGCGGACCGGATTGCCAGACCTGCCACGCCAATGCGACCGAGCATGCGAAAGCAGGGGGCGGCCGCGGCGTAGGCGGAGTTCTCGGTTTCAACAACAAGAAGATCGCGGCAGAGAAGAAAGCTGCTGTGTGCCTCTCTTGTCATGTTGGCAATCGTCACCTCGCGTTCTGGACTGCCGGCAGGCATGCCAAAAACGATGTCGCGTGCAATGACTGCCACTCGTTGCATAGCAAACCCGGTCCTGGCTCGACGATCGCGCTGAAACACCCCAACCCCTCGATCAGTCCGTTTCAGACCACGCAGCGCCAGTTGGAGTATGAGACCTGCACGACCTGCCACAAGCAGATTCGGTCCCAGCTAACGAAGACTTCGCACCACCCGATCATCGAGGGCAAGGTGAGGTGCTCGGATTGCCACAACCCGCACGGGGCATTGTCGCCCGGCATGGTTAAGAACGAGTCGGTCAATCAGCTGTGCACCAGTTGCCATGCCGACAAGCGCGGTCCCTTCATGTGGGAACACCCGCCGGTCGAGGAAAACTGCATGAGTTGCCACAACTCGCATGGTTCATCGCACACCAAGCTCCTGAACGAAAAAGTGCCGCAACTGTGCCAGGATTGTCACGATTGGTCGCAGCATCCCGGGACAGCATATCAGGGCAATCTGGGGTTTGGCGGTGCGGCAAACACCCGCTTCGTCGCGCGCTCCTGTGTCAACTGCCACCAGGAAATTCATGGCAGCAACGCCGGTTCGGCACGCGGCAAGCGCTTTACCCGCTAGGAGCCAGCAATGAAACGCAAACAAATGGCAATTTTGCTCGCGAACCTGTGCTGCATCTCGTCTGTGCTCGCGGCGGATGGGGACGACACGTTCACTTTTTCGGGTTCAGTCGGCGTGGGCGTGCAGGGTAGCGGGGTATCGACCCAGTCTCCCACCCCAGGGGCACGCCCGGGCGACGACAAATCCAAGCTCAACGAATATCGCGATCTGGGTTCCGGGCTGTTCGGAACGTTCGATGTGCAGGGTCGCGGCAACCAATATTGGTTGAACGCGTTCGGCGAGAATCTCAGCCGCGATGACCAGTATATTGACCTCACCGGCGGCAAGTACGGCGTCTTCAAGTACCAGTTGTGGGACAAGAAAATAATTCACAACTATGGCTTCGACCTGGTAACGCCGTACGCGGGCGTTGGCACATCGACCCTTACCGCTACTGGCGGCGCAGCCGGTTTCACGAACACGAACCCCGCAAACTGGAATAAGTTCGATCTTGGCTACAAACGCGACAACCGCGGCGGCATGTTCGAATTCTCGAACAATTCGCCATGGTATTTGCGTGTCGACGCCAACCAGGTGTTGACGAACGGCACCAAGCTGGTCAGCGCCGCTTTTGCGAGCCCGGGCGGCCCGTTTGCCGATCTCGCAGCGCCGGTCGATTACAAGACGCAGAATTTCACCGGTGAAGCCGGTTACTCGTCCAAGCGGGGCCATTTTGCAGTCAATTACACTCACAGCCAGTTTTTCAACTCGAACCCGTTTCTCAATTTTTCAAACGGCAATTTTTCCAATGCCGGCGGGGCGCCGCTGGATCGCATAACCCTGCTCCCCAACAACACCCAGAACAAATGGGGCACTAACGGCATGATCAAGGATTTGCCGCTGGGCTCTACATTGTCGGGGCGCTTGACTTATGCACAGTTGACGAGCGATGCGGGCGTCGAACAGCGTTTCCTCAGCGCCGCGGGTCCGACCTTCACCGCCGTTCCGTCAAACGTGTCGAACTACCATGGTGAAATCGTCAATAAGACGGCATCGCTGTCGTTGACGTCGAATCCGACCAAGGCGCTCGACACGCGGATCTACTGGAACTGGTATCGCAAGGACAATAATTCCACGGCGGTGACCTGGACCACGGCGGTCGATGCGTGCGGATTCGGCACTGGAACCGTCTGTTCAACCGAGCTTTTCAATCTGAAGAAGGCCAATCTCGGCATTGATCTTGGCTACCGGTTCAATCGCGAGAACAAGGTCTCGGGCGGCTTCGACTGGCTCGATATCAACCGCAACCGCCCCGACTTCAATCGCACCATCGACAAGAAAGTTTACCTCGAGTACAAGAACAGCATGCTCGATACGGTCACCGGCAGAATCAAGTACCAGTATCTGATGCGCAGGTCGACATTTGTCACGGACGTCGGTACCGCCACCAGCGTCAACAGCGCGTTTATCGAACTCTTCGTCAAGCGCTTCGACGCGGCCAACGTCGATCAGCACCAGGTGAAGTTTGCCGCCGACTGGAGTCCGCAGCCGATGCTTGATCTCGGCGTCGAGACCATCTACAAGCACAATAACTTCCGGGAAACGCAGATCGGCCGCACCAAGGACCGCCGGGCGGAAGTGTTCCTGAACGGCTCGTATGGCGATCCCAAGGTGTTCCGCGTCAATGTTTTCTTCGACACCGAGTTCATCAACTATGACTCTTCGCATCGCGCCATTACGGGAGCAGTGGGCCCCGTCGGCTCAGGCGATCCGAACAGCGGTTTCGCCGCTGCGGCCACCTATAACTGGACCGCCAAGGCGTATGAGAGAAACTGGGCGCTAGGCACGGGCGCGGACTGGCCGTATAGCGACCGCATGATGCTCAAGGGTTCGTTGATTTACAGTATTTCTGACGGCAATACGGATTTTGCCTCGCAGACCGGCGCGAGCCTGTTGCCGCTGCCGAGCCTGGACAACACCCGCAAGTTCACCTTAAACCTGCGCAGCGTTTATCAGTTCAACAAGGAAATCGAGTTGACCGGCGGCTTTGCGTATGAGAAATACCGCTTCGACGACGCAGCGTATGACGGCTACCGCAATACCCTGGGTGCCGGTCTGACGCGAAGCTATCTGAGCGGCGCGTTCGCCTTCCAAAACTATACGGCCAGCATGCTGTACTTGCTCGGCAAATACAAGTTCTAAAGCACGAACATCTGCGATAATCCGTCCTGGTGATCCACGGGCGGTCGCTGCTACTGTCAACCGATGATGCAACTGAATCGTTGTCCAATGCGGGCGTGCGCAGGCACGTGTTGGCAAGGCGGCGCTGATAGGTTCGACAATTTGCTTCTCAAGGAGAACGTATGAAATCCATGTCGTTGTTATTGGTTGTTGCGTGCATGCAGTTCGCGGGTGCAGCAAATGCGCAGTCGGGCGCGGAACTTGCAAAATCAAAGAACTGCATGAATTGCCATGAACTGGACAAGAAAAAGGTCGGTCCGTCGTTCAAAGACATCGCCGCGAAGAAGCCGGACGAGGCTGCCACCATCGCAAAGCTCAAGGAAGGCAAAGGGCACATGAAGGTTGCCGCTTCGGATGCCGAGTTGAAAACCCTGGTCGAATACGTAATGTCGCAGAAGTAGAACCTCGGCAATTCGCATAAAAAGCCGGCGCAAGCCGGCTTTTTTTGTTGTTGTTCGTGGCCAATGCGAACACCGTAAAAAGCGCGGTTGAATCAAAATCCTCGACTTTCGACTTATGTACGTTGCCGTACAGAGTGTCGGACCGCGTGAATGCTAAAAGTCGTTGTAAGGAGCGCGACGCCATACCCGCACGCATTTGGCGGTCGTCGCCCGCCACGGGTGGTGACTTGATCTGGATCAGTACAGTTGCCGGTTACGTCTACTCCCTTCCGTTTCGAACTGACACGCCCGGCCTTAGGAGACCACTATGAAAACCGCCGCTTTGACACTGGCTTTCGCATTCGCCGCCTCGCCGGCCATCGCCGCCGACCCGGCAAAGATCGACTGGGGCAAGGTGCCCGTCACCAACGTGACGCTGTTCTATCCTGGCCAGTCATCCTACGAATGGCTGCGCAGCGCCGCCCACCCGGGTGCCGGCGTGGTGCAGACCGGCGGCGCATGCGTCACGTGTCACACGGGCAAGGAGAAGGCCATCGGTGACAAGATCGTCAAGGGCGGGCCGCTGGAGCCGGTGCCTGTCAAGGACAAGGCCGGCACGGTGGACCTGAAATTCCAGGCCGCTTACGATGCCAAAAATGCATACCTCCGCTACCAATGGAAGACGCAGTTGCCGGATCCCGGCACCGAGCACCAGTACCTGCGCTACGACGGCAAGGAATGGAAGGTCTGGGGTTATCCCAAGCTCGACAAGCCCGTGCAAGAGGGCAAGCAGCCGGGCATCTATGAATCGCGCATGTCGATCATGATCGATGACGGCAAGGTGCCGCAATTCGCGCAGCAGGGTTGCTGGCTGACCTGCCACGACGGACAGCGCGACATGCCCAAACAGTTCACCAGCGACGAAGTGAAAGCCAACGCGCTGTTGACGGCGATCAAGAAAGGTGACGTGCGCAAGTATTTGCCCGCCACCCGCAGCGATCCGTCGGACTGGAAGACGGGCAAGTCGGTAGAGGAGATCAACAAGATCAAAGCAGCGGGTGGTTTCGTCGACCTCATACAGTGGC
>JAIOOZ010000367.1 GCA_021414185.1 Betaproteobacteria bacterium | reverse complement strand
GCGGGATGCGCATCGAGCACCGCTTCGATTTCGAGCGGATTGACCAGGAAGCCGGCCAGCCGCAGCACGTCACCTATGCGCGAAAGGTAGACAAAGCTGTTGTCGCCTGTGGTGTAACCGAGGTCACCGCTTTTCAGATAGCCATCGGCAGTAAACGCCGCGGCAGTCGCCGCGGCGTCCGCGTAGTACTCCTTCATCATGCTCGGCACATGGAACTCAAGCTCGCCGTTGACGCCGTGCGCAAGGATTTCGCCGCTCGCCGGATCGCGCGCCCGCACGCGACCTTCGGGCGCGACCAGGGTGCCACCGCCAAGTTCACGTTGCGCGGGATCGGCGTCGAGCGCGTGCATCGACAGCAGCGCCTGCACTTCGCTCATGCCGTACGTGCCCATCAGCTTGAGGCCGCGCGCCTGCGCGGGCGCTGCCTGCCCGCCGCGCGCGCCTATCGCCAGGCGCACGCTGGGGAAGGGTAAAGGATCCGGGCTGGTCGCCAGCAACTGCGCGACGATATCGCCGACTGCCGGAAAGTGCGTGATGCGATGGTCGCGTATGGCCTGCGCCGCGGCCCGCGCTTCGAATGTCGGCAGCATGACGAGCGGCCGCCCGGCGGCAAACGCGGCGGTCGACGTGCACAGGCCCATGACGCCGCATAGCGGGATCGTCTGCAAAATGGCGGCGTCCGCGGCATCGAAGCCGAATGCGCGCGCCATGTCGCCCGCGTGGTGAGTGAGTGATGCCTGCGCATGCAGTACGAATTTCGGCGCGCGCGTGGTGCCGGAGGTCGTGAAGATGATGCAGCCGGTGTCGGGCGTGGCGCCACCCCCGTCCAGAGCGGGCCGGCTCGCGAGGTCGCGGTAGCGCGTGACCGGGCGCCCGAGCAGCGGCGGGTGAGTAATGGAGTCTGGCGACTCGTCGTAGGCGACGAACGCGGTCAGCTTTTCTAGCGCAGCAGGCGGAATATCGCGCAGGATGCCCGCGAAGTCGATGTGGCGGAAATCCGGCCACAACACCAGCACTTTCGCGCCGGAGCGGCCCACGATGTCAGCGACCTCGTTGCTCTTGAAGCGCGTGTTGACGGTGACGACGATCGCGCCCAACTGCGCGCATGCGTAGAAACAGGCGAGCCATGCCGGCACATTGGGCAGCCACAGCGCAACGCGATCGCCGGCGCCTACGCCGAGTTCGGAAAGTCCGTGCGCCACGCGCCGGCTTTCATCCGCGAGACTGGCATAGGTCACCGGTTGTTCGTTGTAAACCAGTGCCGTTGCGGCGCCGCTGGCCGCGACCCGGCGGGAGAGAAATGCTGTGAGTGATAAGGGCATGAGGGTGATGGACTGCAATTTTTACTTAGAACCCTTCTCAAAAATGCAAAAACTACAATTAGCCGCAGATAAACGCAGATAAACGCAGATAGAAATCCAGAGCGGCGCCATAGCCAACGTTAAGTCCTTTGAATTTATCTGTGTTCATCCGCGTTTATCTGCGGCTCCTAACGTTTTTGGGGTGACCTTTATTTAGCCGCTGGCGCAAGATCAAATTGCGTCGCTTTGCGCGTCACTTCCAGGATTTCATCGCGTCGCTTGAGCCACCAACCGTAAGTGCGCGGCAGCAGGTCGTGGTAATTCGCGACACCCAGTTCACGCGCGGCATGCACCGTCCAATAGGGGTCCCACAAAAATTCGCGGGCGATGCCGATCAGATCGGCGTCCCCATCCTGCAGGATTTTTTCGGCTTGATGGGCCTCGGTAATCAGGCCGACTGCAAGAGTTTTGATCGCGACATCCTTGCGCACGCGGGTTGAAAACGGCACGTGATAGCCGGGACGCCGCGGTACTACGGTGGCCGATCCCGCACCTCCGATGCCGCCGGATGAAGTCGTCAAAACTTCGATGCCACGTGACTTGGCTTCGTGGGCCAGCGTCACCGTGTCGTCCAGCGTCCACGCGTCACCGCTGCCATCAACCGCGGAGACACGCAAAAACACTGGCTTGTTTTTCGGCCAGACAGCGCGTACTGCTTCGATGATCTCCATGCAAAGGCGCATGCGGCCCTTGAGATCGCCGCCATAGGCATCGCTGCGTTTATTGACCAGTGGCGACAAAAACTGATGGATCAGGTAGCCATGCGCGGCATGAACTTCCACTACGTCATAGCCTGCCTCTGCCGTGCGCAACGCGGCTTCGCGCCAGTTCGCGACGACTTCCCTGATTTCGGCAAGCGTCAGGCTGTGCGGCGGGGCATCTTTGGGCGAAGCCGGGATTTCGCTTGAAGAAACGGTCTGCCACGGGGCTTCTCCACGCAGCGCGTCTTCCGCGGTGAGTTGACGATAGCCATCCCAGGGCGGTCTGCCCGAACCTTTGCGGCCGCCATGCCCGAGCTGCATCGCAGGCACCGCGCCATGCGAGCGCAGAAAATCATTGATGCGCCGATGATCTGCGAGATGCTTGTCATCGTAAATGCCCGCGCAGTGATAGGATTTTTTTCCGCGATGCTCTACTGCGGTCTCCTCGCAGAATATAAGCCCGGCCCCGCCCATCGCGAACTGGCCCAGATGCACCAGGTGGTAGTCCGTCGGGCCGCCATCGCGTTCGGAGGCGTACTGGCACATGGGCGAGACCACTACGCGATTGCGCAGGGTGATTTCGCCCAGCGTCATGGGCGTGAACAGCAAAGGTAGAGGATTATCGTTCATAAGTATTTGCTTCTTGGGAGTAGGTAATGGTTCGCTGATCTTGTCGCCGGACGCTACTTTACCCCAGAGTTTCATTTCGCTCGCGATAAGGCTGGCGAACTCCGCGGGCTTCCTCACGCGCACGGTTGCGATATAACAACCGTTTTATTCTGCGGCAAACTCTGCACGCCGTAAAATTCCTATAAACCGTTATTTGATAACTTTTGGTAATTAAAGGAACTTCGCGACCTGGGATACTTTCGCGTCGTCGCCCAGCACGGCCACTTCGGACGGGCGACGGACAAGCTCGGGCTCACCCAGCCTGCCTTGAGCAAAAGCGTCGCCCGGCTGGAGGCCGCCGTGGGCACGCGGTTGCTTGAGCGCACACCGCGCGGCGTCGTACTCACACAGGCCACCCTCTCTTGATCCTTAGGTCGAGTGTTCGACCCCTCACGCCCACCAAAATACGAAGGGCACGCAGCGATGCGTGCTCTCGTATTTGTGTCTATTCCGCACGCGCCCCTGAAGCCTTGACCACTTTTCCCCACAACGCAATCTGCGCCTGATTGAATTGATCCATGCCTTCGGGCGTCGTGCTGACGACTTCAGCGCCCAGACTGGAAATGCGCTCTTTGACGTCGGGTGACGCGAGCATGCGCGCCATTTCGGCGTTCAGTTTTGCAACGACATCTTTGGGCGTCGCAGCAGGCACGACTACACCGAACCAGCCGACTGCTTCAAATCCCGGTACACCGGACTCGGCCATGG
>JAIOOZ010000366.1 GCA_021414185.1 Betaproteobacteria bacterium | reverse complement strand
GTCGCGCGCGGCGCTGCCACCGCGTTGTTGCTGGAGCGCACACTCAAGCACGCGACACTGCTGCCCGCGGAGAACGAGCCTGCCGCATTCGAATTGATTAAACAGGGCAAGGCGCAGGCGTACGCGCAAAACCGCTATATGTTGCTGGGCCTCGCGGAGGGACTGGCGGGCGCGCGCGTCGTTGATGATCGATTCGCCGTCGCCGAGATGTGCATCGTGCTGCCGAGGGGGCGCGCCGCCGCGCTGGCCTGTGTCAACGCATTCGTCGTGCAGGCAAGAGCGTCGGGAGCAGTCCAACGCGCAATCAAGGATGCGGGCCTGCGCGGAGTCAACGTAGCGCCAACGGAGCAATGACCCATGAAATCGGCAAACATCATCTTGCGTATTTCGGCAGCCGTCGTGCTGGCGGCGGTCACGATGGCTGTGCAGGCACAGGACTATCCGAACCGCCAGATCCGCATCGTGCTGCCGTTCAGTCCCGGCGGCGGCACCGATTTGCTGGCGCGCCTGCTGAGCAAGCGTTTTTACGAAGTGTGGGGCCAGACCGCGACTGTCGATAACCGTCCCGGCGCAGGCGGCAACCTCGGCGCCGACATCGTCGCGAAAAGCGCGCCCGACGGTTACACCCTGCTGATGTCGACCGCGTCTCTCGCCGTCAACGTGACGCTGTATTCGAAATTGCCTTTCGACGTGCGGCGCGATTTTATACCGATTACCCAGGTGGCGTCCGCGCCGTTGGTGGTCACCGTGCATCCTTCGGTGCCCGCGCGCAGCGTGAAAGAATTCGTCGACCTCGCGAAAAAAACGCGCGGCGGGCTTAACTTCGGGTCGAACGGCACCGGCACGACGAGTCACCTCGCGCTGGTAATGTTCAACCAGATGGCAGGCACGCGGTTGACGCACATTCCATACAAGGGTGCGGGCGCGTTGATGACGTCGCTGCTGTCCGGCGAAGTCGAAGTCGGGTTTCCCGCGGTCATCAGCGTGCAGCCGCATCTGCGGTCCGGCCGGCTGCGCGCGCTCGCAGTGACGACCAAGCGCCGCTCGTCCGTATTGCCCGACGTGCCGCCGCTCGACGCCATTTATGCGGGTTTCGATATCGACAACTGGTTTGCGCTGTTTGCGCCGGCCGGCACGCCGCCGGCCATCATCAATCGCATTCACGCCGAGGTCGTGAAGGGCCTGCAGCACGCTGAGTCGAAGGCGTTCATGGCGAATGAGGGCGCCGAACCGGTCGCCAGCACGCCTGCAGAATTCGCCGCGTTCGTCGCGCGCGAGATCGACAAGTACGCGCAGATGGTCAAGCTGTCGGGCGCGAAACCGGATTCGTGATGAGCACACCAGGAGGAAGCATCATGCAGCGCTTGTTGTTTACGTTGGTTTTGTCGCTGGCGTTTGCCGCGATACCGGGCGTGGCGGCGGATTTTCCCGATAAAGCAGTGCGCCTGATCGTGCCTTTCCCGCCGGGAGGCGGCACCGATACGCTGGGGCGCGTGCTCGGCGCCAAGCTCGCTGAATTGTGGGGGCAGCAAGTCATCATCGACAATCGCGCCGGCGCGCAGGGCAATATCGGCACCGCGATGGGTGCGAAAGCGGCGCCCGACGGCTATGTGCTCACGCTCGGCCATCAGGGGGCGTTGACGATCAATCCGCATCTCTATAGCAATCCCGGTTACGACACGCTGCGCGATTTCGCCGCGGTTTCGGAAGCGACCGAGATGGCGTTCATCCTCGTCGTGCACCCGTCGTTGCCGGCGAAGACCATGAAGGAACT
>JAIOOZ010000450.1 GCA_021414185.1 Betaproteobacteria bacterium | reverse complement strand
GCCGGCTTTGACCGGACCGATTTGGTAGGTGCCGCCGAGCTGGAATGCGCTGTCGCTGCCGGTGTAGACAGTGTTGACACCAGCCAGCGCGCCACCCGTTTGGGCGGTCGAAGCCGCGCCGGCGGGAGCGAAGTTGGTGTGTTGCTCATACCCTGCCGTCAGCATCAACGGGCCGTTCGAATAGCGAGCCGAGAGAGAATACAGACGCGGTTTGCCGCCCGAGGCGTTGGTCGTGTTGCCAACCGTCGACGACGGCGTGCTGAACATGGCCTTGACCTGGAAGCCGCTCCAGACCGGGGAATGGTACGAAATCGAGTTGTTCTGACGACGCGACCAGGCGAAGGACGAACCGTTGTCGTTGAAGCTCGACGAGTTGCCGAACAGCATCGGGCCCGCACCCCAGATACCGGTGTCAGAGACGATACGCGCCGCACCGATGTCTGCTTTCAGCGGGCTGTCCCAGTTACCAGCGAATGCGTTACCCCAGCTGCCTTTCAGGCCAATCGCGCTGTTACGGCCGCAGAAGCCTTGAATGCCGCCGCCGGTGCCCGCGCCGCGGATGTCCGCAGTGCTCGCGCACTGGAACCATACTGCGTTGCCGCCACCCAGAGCTTCTTCGCCCTTGATGCCGATTTCACTGCCCGGGGTTTGCAACAGGTCGGTGTTGACCAGATCGCCTAGCGACGGGCCACCGACTGCTGCCGGAACTTTTGCGCCTTGGTGAGAATACGAATATTCCATGTACATCGTGCCGAAGACTTGCACGTTGCTGGCTTGTGCGAAGGCTGCTGCCGGCATTACGAAGGCTCCCGCAACTGCCAGTGCCATGACTTTCTTGTTCATCCCAATTCTCCTATTCAGTTTTCAATGCCGGCGCTCTGGAAAAATGAGCCTTTCCTGAAACGTGGCGCTCCCCCCAAATCGAAGGGTTAAACGGAGTATGCCCAGCCACTACCCTCTATCTCAATAAAAAGATGCTATTTCCCCTCCTTTCCTGAAACGTGGCGCTCCCCCCAAATCGAAGGGTTAAACGGAGTATGCCCAGCCACTACCCTCTATCTCAATAAAAAGATGCTATTTCCCCTGACAAAGGCATATTTCTGTTGCATCGATGCAACAGTGGTTCCGGGAAGCGCTACCCCGGTTTCGGGGTGGGGGCTGGACCAAAATCACCCAAAATCTCTCGCCAACACACGCCATCCCGTCCCCACAACCTAAAAACATCTTCTTATTCAATCTGTTATAATCTACCCATGGTCTCTCCCGACCCCCTCCGCACTTACCTCGAAGCCGGGCTGCAAGCACATAACCGAGGCGATATCGAGGTCGCCGCCGCCGCCTACCGTCGGGCGCTGGCAATCGCCCCGGAGCACCCCGACGCACTGCATTTGCTGGGCGTGGCGCTCCTGCAACTGGGGGAAGTGGGGACGGCCGTGGATTTTCTCGAGCGAGCGGCACATAAGCAGCGCAACAACGCGGCGGTGATCGGCAATCTCGCGCAGGGATATTTTACCAACGAGCGCTACGCAGAAGCGCACGCGGCTTTCCGCAAAGCAAGCCGGCTCGATCCGCGCAATGTGCAATTTCAGCTCGGCATGGCCAATTGCCTCGCGCTGCAGGACCAACATGCTGAAGCCGAATCCCTGCTGCGCAGGCTCACAGCGCGATTTGCGCAACACGCGTTGGCGTGGTGCAGCCTCGGCAACGTGCTGCGCGACCGGGGACGTGCCGCCGAAGCGATCGACAGCTATCAGCGCGCGCTCGAACTCGATCCGCAACTGATCGACGCGCGCAACAACCTCGCGGGCACGCTGCATAAACTGTTGCGCTTCGAGGAAGCAGAGCGCGAATTTCGCGCGTGCATCGAGCGCGCGCCCGACTACATTCTCGCGCGCTGCAATCTGGCGTCGGTGCTCATCGATCTCGGACGCTTTGCCGAAGCGGCAGCACTATGCCGGGATGTAATCCGCCAGGCGCCTGACTTCGCGCTTGCGCATACTTACCTCGGCGCAGCACTCGGCCACCAAGGGCAATTGCTCGACGCGCTGGCATGCCATCGCGTCGCGGTCGATCTTGCTCCGCGCGACGCCAAGGCCGCCCAGACCTACGGCTCAACTCTGATCGACTGCGGCCGCTTCAGCGATGGATTGCGCTCGCTCACGCGCGCAATCGCACTGGATCCGCAACTCACTTCTACGCATTTGTTGCTGGGCCAGGCGCTGCTCGGCAACGGCTGCCTCGCGCAGGGCTGGGTGGAATACGCTTATCGCCCGTGGCCCGACATGTTCCGCGAAAAATACCCACAGATCGCGCTGTCGAGGACGCTGCCGGAGACGCTCGACGGCAAGCACATCTGCGTCGTGAAAGAACAGGGCCTTGGCGACGAAATCTTTTTTCTGCGCTATGTGCCGCAACTCCACGCGGCCGGCGCGCGCATCAGTTATTGCGCGAGCGACAAAATCCACAGCATGCTGACGCGCGTTCCCGCTATCGACGAGGTGCTCGGTGAAACAACGCCGCCGCCGGCCGATGCGGTAATCCTGGTGGGAGATCTGCCGCTGGCACTGAGTGCGAGCGCGGCGAGTCCTTTACCGGACGCAGATATTGCCCCCGGCGGATTTCACGCGCCTGATTTTGCGTCGCGGATCTCCATTTTCGTGCCGCCCGTTCCACCGCCACTTACGCTTGCACCTGTGGCGGAACGCTTGGCGGAAATACGCGAACGGCTGGCGGCGCTCGGCCCCCCGCCGTATATCGGCCTGACGTGGCGGGGCGGCACGCCGCCGAGCGAGCAGCGGCTTGTCATCTGGGCGCTGCACAAGGAAATCGGCATCCCGCCTCTGGCAGCGGCGTTAAAGAACGTACCGGGTACTTTCGTCGCTCTCCAGCGTAAACCCGACGCGGGCGAGCTCGTGGAATTTGCCAATGCGCTGGGACGGCCGGTACACGATTTATCCGCGCTGAATGAAGACCTGGAAGGCATGCTGGCCATGCTCGCCGTGCTCGACGAATACGTCGGGGTCAGCAATACCAACGTGCACCTGCGCGCCAGCGCCGGCAG
>JAIOOZ010000343.1 GCA_021414185.1 Betaproteobacteria bacterium | reverse complement strand
TCGCATATCGCGGGCGAAGCGTTCAAGGCGGCGGCCGGCATCGACATCGTGCATATTCCATTCAAGCTGCTGTCCGACGTTTTTTCCGAAATGCTGGCGGGCCGCGTGCAGATGTACGTATTTCCGCTACCGGCGGTCATGCCGATGCTGAAGGACGGAAAATTGCGCCCGCTCGCCGTCGGCACTGCCAAACGCACACCATCGCTGCCTGACGTGCCGACCATCGCGGAATCCGGGTTGCCCGGATATCAGAGCGAGAGCTGGTTCGGCGTGGTCGCACCGGCGCGTACGCCGCGCGGCATCATCGCGCAGCTTAACCGCGATATCGTGAACATCCTGAAGTCGCCGGAGATGGGGGAAAGATTCCTGCGCCAGGGCGCGACGCCTGCTTACGGCACGCCGGAAGAATTTCAGCAGCTGATGCGTGCGGAATTCGTCAAATACCAGAAGCTGGTGAAAGACGCCGGCATCTCGACGCAATAAAACAATAACGAGGAGAAACAATGTTGATGAAAAGCGGACTGAAAGTGCTGGCGGGCGCGTTGCTGCTCGCCACGGGCGCAGCGGGCGCGGCAGAAAAATTTCCGGTGAAACCGATCCGCATGCTGGTGCCGTTTTCGGCCGGCAGCGCGACCGATTTTTTTGCGCGCATGCTGGGTCAGAAGCTGACGGAGAGCTGGGGCCAGACGGTGGTGGTCGATAACCGGCCAAGCGCAGGCGGCGTGGTTGCCTCCGAGATGCTGCTCCACGCGGTGCCGGACGGGTATACGCTGATGCTGGTATCGGTCGGGCACGCGGTCAACGCTTCGCTCTACACCAAGCTGCCGTACGACACGGTCAGGGATTTTGCCGGCATTACGCTCATCGCCGATGTGCCCACGGCGCTGGTCGTGACGCCCGCGTTGGGCTTGAAGACCGTCAAGGATCTGGTCGATCTCGCCAAGTCCAAGCCGGGGCAGATCAACTACGCATCCGCCGGCATCGGCAGCGGCGCGCACATGAACGCAGAGCAGTTCAAGCTCGCCACCGGCATCAACATCGTACACGTGCCGTTCAAGGGCACCCCGGAAGCGCTGACCAACGTGATGGGCGGCAGCGTGCAGTTCTTCTTCGCGCCGATCACCGGCGCGGTCACGCTGGTGAAAGGCGGCAAGATCACGGCGCTCGCCGTTTCGACGAAGGAACGTTCGCCGGTGCTGCCCGATCTGCCCAGCGCATCGGAAGTCGGCATCCCGGGCTTTGAATTCAATTTGTGGACCGGTCTGCTGGGGCCGGGGAAGCTGCCGAAGGACATCAAGGAAAAGTTGAACCGCGAGGTTGTCCGCATACTCGGCATGCCGGACATCAAGGAGCGCATGCTCACACAGGGCGCGACGCCGCATCCGATGACGCCGCCGGAGTTCGACGCTTTTATCAAGAACGAAGTCGAGCGCCTCGCCAAGGTCGTCAAGGCTTCGGGCGCCAAAGCTGATTAAAGCGTTTTTTGCCACAGAGAGCACAGAGGCCACAGAGAAAAAATAAAATCTGCCGAGCCTTGTATTATCGTTTTGGTTTTGCTCTGTGTTCTCTGTGTTCTCTGTGCCCTCTGTGGCTCACGTTTATTTAATTTTGATTATGGATTCTCCGGTAAAAGACAAACGCATTGAAATCGCGCTGCGCGCATGGGCGCCGCGGTTCGTCGCGAGCGGCGTGCCGCTCGCCGACTTCGAAGAGGTAACCGGCGGGCTTTCGCGCTGGGACGAATGGTGCGCGGCGTGGTCGGCGCGCGCGGCGGTGCACGAAGAGTTGGGGCGCAAGGCGCTGGCCGACGGCTATAACATCAGTGCGGCGGGTCATCTCACGCGCGCAGCACTCTGTTACCACTTCGGCAAATTCATGTTCGTGCACGACGTCGATCAAATGAAGGCGGCGCACAAGAAGACCGTGGAGTGCCGCGACCTTGCGCTGCCCCATCTCAACCCGCCGGGCGAGCGCGTCGCCATTCCTTATCAAGGCGCGACCATGGCGGGCATATTGCGCAAGCCCTCGGGTGTCGCAAGGCCGCCTGTCGTCATCATCTGTGTCGGGCTTGATTCGACCAAGGAAGAGATGGACGTCTACGAAAGCCTGCTGCTGGCGCGCGGCTTGGCGACCCTGCCGTTCGATGGTCCCGGCCAGGGCGAGGCTGAATACACCATGCCGATACGCGGCGACTACGAGGTGCCGGTCAAGGCGGTGGTCGATTTCATCGAATCGCGCCCCGATCTCGATGCCTCGCGTATCGCCGTGATGGGCGTGTCGCTGGGCGGTTATTACGCAGCGCGCGCCGCAGCCTTCGAGAAGCGCCTGAAAGCGTGCGTGTCGCTGTCCGGTCCTTATAGCTGGGTCGAAGTGTTCGACGCGCGCAACGAATTGTCGCGCGAGGCATTCAAGGTCCGCAGCCACAGTAAAACGATGGAAGAGGCGCGCGCGGTCGCGCAGACGCTGACGCTCAAAGATTCGGCGAAGAACATCACCTGCCCGCTGTACGTGGTGGGCGGCGAGCTCGATCACCTGACGCAGCCACACAATGCGGAGCGCATCGCCGCCGAAGCTTCCGGGCCGACGATACTTAACATCGTCAAGGGCGGCAATCACGTGGTGAACAACCGCCGCTATATGTATCAAACGCAGATCGCCGACTGGCTCACGCAGCAGTTCGGGCTGCCGAAAGCATGAACAAGGACGAACCATGAAAAGTACATCGGCAACCGCAGTATTCGTATTGGCAATGGCAGCGGCGCTGCCGGCAGTCGCAGCGGAGTCCGCCGCGACCTATCCGAGCAAGCCGATCCGCATCATGGGGCAGGGCGCGGGCAGCACGGCGGACTATCTGTCGCGGTTTCTGGGCCAGAAGCTGACTGAGCGCTGGGGGCAGGCGGTGGTGGTCGATAACCGCTCTGGCGCGGGCGGCACCATATCCTCCGACGTCGTCGCCAAGGCCGCGCCTGATGGCTACACGCTCGTGATGGGCCATGCCGGCACTCACGTCAGCGCGGTTTCGCTTTACAAAGACCTGCCGTACGACCCGATCCGGGACTTCGCGCCCATTACGCGCGTGACTACCGGCGTCACCGTGCTGGTGGTGCATCCGTCGGTTCCTGTGAGCACCGCGCAGGAACTGATTGCTTATGCCAAGCAGCAGGGCAATCTGAATTACGCATCGGCGGGCAACGGCACCATCAGCCATTTGACGGGCGAGCTTTTCAACCAGGTGGCGGGGCTCAAGCTCGTCCACGTGCCGTATAAAAGCGCGGGCCAGGCCCTGATCGCGCTGCTCGGCAACGAAACCCAGGTCTCTTTCCTGTCCCCCATCACGGCACACACGCAAATCCGCTCGGGCCGGGTCAAAGCGCTCGCAGTGTCGAGCCGGGCGCGGTTTCCCGGCGCGCCGGACATCCCCAGCGCAACCGAGGCGGGCATCCCGGGCATGGAGGCCCTGCTGTGGTTTGGCCTCTTTGCGCCCGCGCAGACGCCGCAGCCGATAGTCATGAAGCTCAACCAGACGATAGGCGAGATCCTGCGCCAGCCCGAAGTGAAGGAAGCGATACTCAAGCAGGGCGCCGAAGTGGCGCCTTCGACCCCCGACGAGTTGCGCGCGTTCGTCAGGTCCGAACTCGTCAAATGGACCAAGGTCATCAAGGACGCGGGCATCAAGGCGGATTGATGGGGTCCGGCATTCCCGGCACGCGGCCGGCCGCCGCGCACAGCGCGCTTGCGTGGCTATTTGTGCACGGCGCAGATATCATTCGGATTGAATTCTCGGAGCAAGTTACATGGTACGTAAGCACAAGAAGGTAGAGCCCGCCGTAGTCAAAGCGGATGGCATCGATCGGAAAAAGGGTGTGAGCAGCGCACCGGACGGGTTGTTCAACCCGGCGAATCCGCGCCACCGCTGGGACCGCCCGCTGCAGGCGCCGGGCCGCATGCAGGTCGATTTCGAGGAAAGAGTCGATTTCCGCCGGCTGCACGAATACCGGCTGGCGCGCACGCGCAATGCGCTGTCGAAGTCGAAGCTCGGCGCGCTGCTGGTGTTCGACCAGTACAACATGCGCTACATATCGAGCACGGTGATCGGCGAGTGGGCGCGCGACAAATTGACGCGCTGGACTTTGCTCACCGGCAACGGCGAGCCGTGGGTATGGGATTTCGGTTCGGCCGCGCGCCACCACAAATTGTATGCGCCGTGGCTGCCGACCAATCACTGTCTCGCCGGCAACGTGGGTTTGCGCGGCGCGATCAATCCGCGTGTCGGCCTCTTTGAAGAGGCGGCGAAGGAAATCTACGACATCCTGGTGCAGGAGGGCGTCGCCGACATGCCGCTCGGCATCGACGTCGTCGAGCCGCCGTTCCTGTTCGCTCTGCAGAAACTAGGCATCAAGGTGCAGGACGGCCAGCAGGTCATGCTGGAAGCGCGCGAAATCAAGAGCAACGACGAAATCACGCTGCTCAACATGGCGGCGGCGATGGGTGACGGCGTCTACCAGGACATTTTCGAGGCGCTGAAGCCCGGCGTGCGCGAAAATGAAATCGTCGCGATGGCGACCAAGCGGCTGTATGAAATGGGTTCGGACTGCGTGGAAGCGATCAACGCGATCGCCGGCGAGCGCTGCAGCCCGCACCCGCATAATTTCACCGACCGCATGATACGCCCCGGCGACCAGGCCTACTTCGACATCATTCAGTCGTACATGGGCTACAAGACCTGCTACTACCGCACGTTCACCGTGGGCAGCGCGACCAAGGCGCAGCACGACGCTTACAAGAAAGCGCGGCAATGGATGGACGGCGCCATCAGCATGCTGAAGCCGGGTGTCAGCACCGACAAAGTCGCGAAGATGTTCCCGAAATCGACTGAAATCGGATTTGAGACCGAGATGTCCGCGTTCGGGCTCAACTTCTGTCACGGGCTGGGACTGGGTCTGCACGAGCGGCCGCTGGTATCGCGGCTGAATTCGCTGAAAGATCCTTACGAACTGAAAGCCGGCATGGTGTTCGCGGTGGAAACGTTCTGCCCGGCGACGGACGGCGTGTCCGCGGCGCGCATCGAAGAAGAAGTGGTGCTGACGCCCAACGGCGCCAAGATCATCACGCTGTTCCCGGCGCAGGAATTGCCGATAGCAAACAAATACTAGAGAGGCGAGAGGAGAGAGGAGAGAGGCGGAAAACCGTAGTTCCTTAAGTCCCCTCTCGCCTCTCGCCTATCGCCTCTCCATGGAAAAAATTATGGCCACATCAGCTAGTCGAACGATATCCTCTCCACCTGCAACGGGCATCGGACGCGAGACGCGCAGCGAACTGTACCGTCTGCAGCTCGAGTTGCGCTATTGCGAAAAACGCGCGTACGACTTGTTCCTGCAAAACCTGATCAAGGGCACCAGCCATCTTTCTCTGGGTCAGGAAGCGATTGCCGCTGCTTTCGGCGTCGCCATGCGTCCCGACGACTGGACGTTCTGCACTTATCGCGGT
>JAIOOZ010000342.1 GCA_021414185.1 Betaproteobacteria bacterium | reverse complement strand
GGTTTTCAACCCGTCGCTCAAGGCTTCACTCGGCGGCGCGTTTTTTCGACAGCAGGCAGGCCAGCACGGCGCGGTCTTTTTCGGTCAGCTGCGGCGTATCGCTGTCCGGCACGAAGTGCAGCTTGAAGGCGCCGATCGCGGCTTCGAGGTCCGCCACGTCGTAACCGAACGCTGCGAGCAGCGTGCTGCCGTCATCGTTGGACGGCACTGGATACGGTGGCGCGCACCACAACCCGAAGCCCCGCGCGGCGAGCCGCTGCCACGGGAACCAGCGGCCCGGATCGGGTTTGCGCCGGGGCGCGACATCGCTATGGCCGAGAAAATTCGCCGCCGGAATCGCGTAACGCGTTTGCAGATCTTCCAGCAGGGCGAGCAAAGAATTGAGCAGCGGTTCGGCAAACGCTTCGACGCCGTCGTTGTCGAGCTCGATGCCGATAGACGCGGAATTGACGTCGCGGTTGCCGCCCCAGTACGAGACACCCGCGTGCCAGGCGCGGGATCGCTCGTCGACCAGGGAATAAATTTTGCCGTCGCGCGCGATCAGGTAATGCGCGCTCACCCTGGAGACCGGATCGGTCAGCGTGCTCAATGCCCGTCCGGCGTTGTTGCTGCTGGTGTAATGCAGGATCACGAAATTCGGCCGCCGCTCGTCGAAATTGCCGGACAGGCGCAGTTCCGATGGCAGCGCGGTATGCTGTATTGACGGTAGCGGCGTGGTGCACGCCGCGACTGCCAGGACCATGAGCAGCAAGCCGGCGCGGGCTTTCATTTACTTTGCTCCGGCCTTTTCGAGTATCTCGATCATCGCCTTGTAACCGCGCTGACGCGCCAGTTGCAGAGGCGTCTGGCGGTTGCGGTCGGCGAGATTGACGTTCGCACCCGCGCCCACGATGGCGCGCAATGTCTCGACGTGGCGCGGCCCGCCCTGGCCCAGCACGATGGATTCGATGAGTGCCGTCTGGTCACCAGCTTCGCGCTCGCGCCCGCCTGCAGCAGCAATTTCAGCGTGGGCACGTCATCGGCGACGGCGGCTATCGTCACCGCGTCGTAGCGGTCGCGCTCCAGCAGACCCAGGTCAGCGCCGGCCTTGATCAGCGCGGTTATCGCCTCGCGGTGGCGGCCGAACGTGGCCACATGCAGCGGCGTACGGCCATAGTCGTCGCGCACGTTCACGTTCGCCCTCGCCGCAACGAGTTTGTTGATTTCAGCCGCATCGCCGCGCGCGGCGGCGGCCAGCAGGCCGCGGTAGGCCGCGATTTCGCCGGCTGTGGGCGCAACTTGCGCGAACGCCGCACCCGCAACTGCATACATGCACAGCAACAGGATACGCATCGTGTGCTTCATGCGGTCAACGCCAGCCGGGCATCCGCTGCCGCGCGCGGCAGGTCGCGTCGGCGTTCTCCGCCATGCACGACGTGAATTTCAAGGGCAGGTTATTCAGTGCGTGCTCCTAGTCCGCCGTCGCGCCGGACGCCTTGATCACCGCGTCCCACTTGGCGATCTCGGTCTTGATATAGGCGCCGAACGCGTCCGGCGTGCTGCCGGCCGTGAGCGCTCCCTCGGCGGCCGCACGCTCGCGCACATCGGCGTGGTTCAGCACTTTCACGATTTCGGCGTTCAGCAGTGCAATGACGTCGCGCGGCGTGCCGGCCGGTGCGAGCACGCCGTACCAGCCGGCCACCTCGAATCCGG
>JAIOOZ010000351.1 GCA_021414185.1 Betaproteobacteria bacterium | reverse complement strand
GCTGATTGCCTACGCCAAGGCGAATCCGCGCCAGCTGAACTACGGGTCGTCAGGCAACGGCAGCGCCAACCACCTGGCTGGCGAGTTGTTCAAGACCATGGCGGGTGTCGAGATGGTGCACGTGCCGTACAAAGGCTCGGGCCCGTCGGTGACCGCGTTGCTGGCCGGCGAAGTGCAGATCGTTTTCAGCAGCACCACCGCGATCATTCAGCACGTGCGCGCAGGCCGCGCCAAAGCGTTGGCGGCCACCGGTCCGCAACGCGCTTCAATAGCACCGGAAATTCCGACCATGGCCGAAGAAGGTCTGCCCGGTTATGTGGTCACCGGCTGGTTTGGCCTGCTGGCACCCGCGAAAACGCCGCCCGCCATCATCGGGCGGCTGAACGCCGAAATCAACCGCGTGCTGCCGTCATTGCGCGACCGCTATGCCGAACTGGGGACCGAGCTCGTTGGCGGCACGCCGGCCGAGTTCGGTACATTCATCAAGTCCGAACTCGCGAAATGGGCGCAGGTGGTGAAAGCGTCGGGCGCGAAACCCGACTAGAGTCGTGCTACTGGCTGTGGTAAATGCCGCCGGCCTTGGCTACGCGCTCCCACTTCTCCATCTCGCTTTTGAGAAACGCGGCGAACTGCTCGGGTGTCGTGCCCGCCGGCTCGGCGCCGACGGCGATCAGGCGCTCGCGCTGCTCCGGCAACTGGAGCACCCGTGCCGTGTCGCGCTGAACTTTTTGCACGATGTCCTGCGGCGTGCCGGCCGGCGCGACCAGTCCCCACCATCCCGTGACCACGACCTTGGGGAAGCCGGATTCGATCATGGTGGGCGTGTCGGGATATGACAGCGCGCGTTTTTCCCCGCAGGTCGCAAGCAACCGCAATCTTCCGCTCTTGATGTGGGCGGCCACGGACGGCGCGGTGGCGAAGATAAGCGCGGCCTGCCCGCCGATCAGGTCGGTGACCGCGGGTGTGTCGCCCTTGTACGGGACATGCACGAGCTTGAGATTCGTCTCCATGCGCATCAGTTCGGCGGCAAGGTGGGTCATGTTGCCAACGCCGGCTGATGCGTAAATGAGGTCGCCCGGGCGCGATTTGCCAAGAGCGACCAGCTCCTTGACGGTGCGCGCCGGCAGATACGGGTTTACTACCAGTGCGATGGTGTTGATCACCACCTGCGTGACGGGAACGAAGTCGCGGAACGTGTCGTAGGGCAGCGACTTGTAGACGTGCGGATTGATCGTCAGTGCGGAAGTAAACGCGGCGCCCAGCGTGTAACCATCAGGTTTCGATTTTGCGACCGCTTCCATGCCGATGATGCCATTGGCGCCCGGGCGATTGTCGATGATCACCTGCTGGGCCCAGGTTTCCGTTAATTTCTGGGCGATGGGGCGTATTGCGACGTCGACGGCGCCGCCTGCCGCCTGCGGCAGGATGATGCGGACGGGGCGGTTCGGATAGTCGCCGGTTTGCGCGGCAGCGGGAAGCGCCACGAGCACTACGAGCAAGTGCAGCACGATCGATCTCTTCATGCTTTCTCCTCCAGTTTTATTATGGGTGCCGGGCATTTTTGTCGCCCGGCACCGGCGGTGCCTGTGTTGCTTTTTAAGCCGACTTGCGCGCGCGCTGCTCGCCGGCCGCGCGCAGGAGCTCCATCAATTTGCGCGTCGAGCCGAACTCCTCGAGCCGCGTGACTGCATTGACCACGGCATCGATATTGGCAGCCGGCAGGCGCGCTTTCGCGTAGGTGCGGAATTTTGCTTCGACCTGCGCGCGCGTGAGCGGGTTCTCGGCGGAACCGCGCGGATGATCGCAGCGCATGCTGAGCGTTTTGCCGTCGGTGGTGTGCGCCTCGACCACGGCCTGCACGCCGGAGAGTGCTGGATCTATCGCGACATCGACCTGTTCCGCGGCGAATTTGCGCAATTTCGGATCGTCGTAGCGCGCCGGTTCGAACTGCGCGAGCGTCAACTCACGGTCGTGCAGTATCACCGCCGCCGCGTAATGGGTGGACAGCAGCGCGTCGAACTTGCCTTTGTAGCGCGGGAAGATGCCGTGCATGTCGACCGCGGTTTTGCTCATTGTCACGTTGAGTTTCTTCACCTGTTCCGGCCGCAGGTTGTTTTTTTCCACGAGGTCGAACATCGCGGTGATGAAGCCCTGGATGGTGGAGGCCGACGGCCACAGGCGCAGCGCGATCTGTTCCAGTTCCCAGCGCTTGCCGAGTTCCGCCACCGCGTCTGCGGGACGCCCGCCGTTCGAGTACGTGTTGTAGAGGCCGCCGTCCTTGTGCGTGAGGAATTCGCTGGTAGTGAGGAAATCCTGCTGCGCGAGCAGCGCCGCCATCAGTCCCGACAGCGCGCCTCGGCACTGATGGAATTTGACGGTGGGCGTGCCCCACGCGGCGAAGGTGCCCGCAGACTGGCTGCCGGCGAGGCCGAACGCTTTTGCCATGATCGCAGCGTCGAGGCCGAGCAAGCGACCGACCGCAGCGGCGGAGCCGAATGGCCCAATGACGCCGGGCCCGTGCCAGCCGCGTTTGCGGGCTTCCGGATAATCGAGGCCGAGCCCGACCCGCGTCGTGATTTCGCAACCGGCGGCGATCGCAACCAGCAGGTCGCGGCCCGACAGCCCGTCGCGCTCGGCGATGGCGAGCGCCGGTGGAATCACTTCCGGCGTCACGTGGGTGAGGGTGGAGCGGTGGATGTCACACATGGTCACGGCGGTGATGAGGTAGCCGTTCAACATTGTCGCGCCGGCGAGCGACAGGCGGTCGCCGCCGATCACGCTGCTTTCATTCGATTGCGCGAGGCTGGTCGCGAGCGCCGCAAGCTGGTGGGTTTCGTCGCCCTGGTGGCCGGCCACGGCGCAGGCCAGCGTGTCGAGCAGGATGTTCTTGCAGTATTCGCGGGTGCGCTCGGGGATGTCTTCGTATTTG
>JAIOOZ010000350.1 GCA_021414185.1 Betaproteobacteria bacterium | reverse complement strand
CGTGCCATCGCCGATGTCGAGGTTGCCGGGGCCGAACGCGGCAGTGACTTGCGGGCCAGTACGCGCGACGCTGGAAGTAAGACTGCAATAGACCATACCCGAGTCAGTCGCGCCACCCCGTCCTATGCGCAGCTGGCCGGTCGAACTGGTCGCTATCATGCCGGAAGGTTTCTCTATCTCGACGATGAGAGGCGGCGAATTCAGGTTCTGGGCGACGGTGTCGGTAACCTGGGCGGTGTCCTTTACGTCACGGTAAGTACGCAATCCCCCGCCCGTAACGAGCGAAGTCCCGGCGCCCTTACCCTGCTGCATGGCGGCGGCAATGGCATTCGCCGAATACGAGTTGCCATATGCATCGGCGGCCGATTTGGAACCCGCAGGGTTGTCGCGATCGAAGTTGTTGCTTGCGCTGATGGGACTTGAAGTGCCAGCCTGCGCCGCACCGCCGGCGCCGGGGCCGAACGGCGGAATGACCCACGGCAGTATGGGCAGGTTGATGAATGGGCCGAACGGTGGAATGAAGATCGGAATGGTGACCAGCCCGAAAAAGCTCGTCACGTCCATCGCGCTCCACGTCTTGTTGTTGTTCCTGAGTTCGGTGCCGCCGTTGTGAAACAGCAGCATGGTGAAACCGTAAACCATCGGCCCGCCGACGAGAAATGTCGGATCGACCAGCACGGACGGCCCGTCAGCTTTTGCGCCGGTGCTGTTCTTCGGCAACGTCGGGTCCTTGGTCTCCGTGAAACCCATCCACTGGTACGTGTTGTAAGCGAAACCCAGCAGGCCGAGCATGCTCAGGTTCGCATCCGGGTCGTTCAGCTTGACTACGTCGTAAGTGTTGCCGAAAGTAATGAGGCCGGTCAGCCCGCTCAGATCGAAACCGACCAGGTTGTTCATGATCGTGTTCAGCTTGTTGTCGACCCCGAGCGTCTGCGCCACGGTCACCGCCGTACCATAGTGGTACACCGACTGGCCAATAGCCAGCGCATCGATAATCAGGTTCAACCCTTTGGCGACAACCGGCGCCGCCCCGTTGAATCCGCTCTTGAGCCCGCCTGCGAGCGCCTTCAATATGCTGACGAACGGCGTCCATAACACGCCGGCCACAGCGCCCCGCGCCATCCAGCTTACCTGCGGCGTCAGCGTTTTGAAGGTGTCGTCGTAGTTACGTACCCACGAGGTGAGCCCCACCAATTGCGCCATCGCGACCTGGTTCGCGATCATGGCGCGGTTCGTGTATGCGGTGAAATTGTAATCGCGCGCCTGCGCCACCGCCGCGCTGTAAGCGGCAGCGTCGGCGGTGTTCTGCAGCTTCATCTTCTCGGTAGTGAGCTGCCCCATGCTGTACATGGTGAGCAGCGCGAGCAGAACCGCGAGCATGACGATCGTGACGAACACGAGCGCCTGCCCGCGCTGCACGGCGCGCGGGCGCCGTGAGTCGAGGCTCACAAACCGGACCCTGGCCGTTCTTGCGTCGGGCGGTTAACCAGCGCTACTTGCCCTGGGTGCCGCCGTAGGTGCCAAGATCTTTTTTGCCCGTCTGGCCAGCGGCGCTGCCGGATGCGGCGGTCGCCGCGGCTTGTCCCGTTGTGGCCTTGCCGCCTGCCAGTTCCGCCGTCATGCCTGACATCTGGCCGCGTATCGCCTCGCCGAAAAAGCTGTAGACACCGATGGCCGCAACTGCAATCAGCGCCACGATGATGATGTACTCGGTCATGCCCTGGCCGGACTGACGTAATTTTTGCTGCAAGTGGGTTGAGATCATGGTTTTCCTCTATCGTGTGCGGGGTGTAAGCCTGGCTCGGAGCGCGCTGCTTTCTCCGCCTCTGTTATGCGACCAGACCGTGATGGTTATGCTAGCATATTTTCGCGAAAATTCGACAACAGAAAACCTGTTTGTCGCGTGGATATTCCACGCGCGTTGACGCAGAATCGTTCTATATACTCAAACCGCCGAACCAAGCGGTTGAAGACCACGGCGGCGGCAGTTTGCCATGAGATATTTCCTTTACATGCATGCCGTTACCGCCGTAATACTTTTTGCGTTGTGCTTTGCGCCAAGGACCTGTGAGTAAATACGAATTACAGCTCGCGGGCTGGATCGCCGCCGTCAGCGCCGCGCTGACGATCCCGCTTTTCGCGTTCCAGGCGGTGGCGGCGCAGGCCGGACTCACCGTGCTGTCAGCGGGAATCCAGCTCGTCAACGTGCTGCTTTTTCTGTACGTGTTGTCGTGCCTGCGCACGCTCCTCGCGCAAAAACACTGCGCTCTCGCCAATACTTACCTCGCCGCAATCATTGGCGTCACGCTGTGCGTGCAATGCATGGCGTTGTTCGTCAGCGAACTGCCGGCCCTTTCGCTGCCCATGCTGGCTAGCCTCGTCGTGCTGGGAATTCTCTATATCGTGGCGGGCATCAAGCTCATGAGCGTTGCGCCGCCGCTGCCGGGACTGCGGCTTTTCAGTTACGCCGCCATGGTCGTCGGCGCGTGTTCGGCCAGCATAGTGCTGGCGTTGCTCGTGCTGCCGGCGTCGATGGTCATGGACGTCGCGCTGGCAATCTTGTTTTTCAGGGAAGCAGCGGATACGGCGAATCCGTCCACCGACAAGCCGCAAGATTAAATGCGGCGGGATAGCCGCCGCGCGGCGCCACGCTCACGCGGACACGCGGTGAATCCGCGCGCCGCATGCTGGCGGATTATTTTTCTGCGCTCTTCGCGCTTCTGACTTCGATGCCGGCAGCCTTCGCCAGATCGCGGTGGATGCGCGCCACCCGTTCGACTTCGCCCTTGGCGGGGAAGCGCTCGTAGAAACCCTCGATTTTGAACGCCTTCTGCTGGTCGGCCCACACGCCAAGACGATCTTCCCAGCGTTTGATGCGGCCATCGACCGGCTCGGCATCTTCGCGCGCGAGATCGGCACACACTCGGATCAGTGCCTTCAGCGTCACCGGCTTGGTCACCATGTAACTGTCGTTGGCCCAGGTGTCGCCCCACACGCGTTGCGCGGCTTTCAGGAAATCGCGCACGATTTCGTAGTACTTCTCGGCCTCGCGATAGCTGTTGGTCGCCTGCTTGATCTTCTTCCACTCCGCGCGCACCCAGCGGTACAGTTCGTTGAAGAGCTCCGCCTGCAATATCCATTTGTCTTTCAGGCTGCGTCCGCCCAGCCGGTTGATGCGGTAACGCAGCTGACTGTCGGATTCGCTGTAAAGGCTGTCGACCAGCCGCGCCGCGAAGCGCCGGTCGGGGTCCGCCCAGGACACGCGCTCGTAGAGATCGACCAGGTGGCTTTTGTTGATGCGGGTCGGCGTCGAATTGATGATGACGAACATTTCCGCGGCGAAATCTTCGCTGCGCCCGTCGAATATGATGCAAGGCACGTCGATGCCTTTGGCTTCCTCGGGATGCTCGGACAGGTAAAAACGCAGCGCCGCCAGCCGGTGCTGGCCGTCGATGATCAGGTATTTCGAGGTGGGCTCCTGCAGGTGGCCGACGTGATCCTGACCCTCGAGCGAGCGAAAACTGAGTTTGTCGCTGGTAAACAGCAGGACCGTGCCCGGGATCGGCGGCTGGGTCACGGCCATCTCGTAGAAATTCTTCAGCGAACGCACCTTGGCGCGGGACACGACGCGCTGGAACGCGGCGTCGTTCCTTTCGATGCGCGCAATGAACTGCGCGATCTCGTCGTTTTGCGGTACGGTCTGCGCGGCGATCTGCTCATCTTCGCCGTAATAGCGGCTGATAAAGCGGACCTTGTTCAGGATCTCTTTGGCCGGGCAACTGGCAAAGTAAAAGATGCCGTCTTTTTGGCGAATTCTCGTTGCAAGCATGG
>JAIOOZ010000349.1 GCA_021414185.1 Betaproteobacteria bacterium | reverse complement strand
ATATTCGCCGGGCATCGTAAACTGAACACGCCAGCGCTTGCTATTCATAATCCCACTCGCGGAATCACCCTGGGGCTCGACGCTCACAGGGGCACTCATGGCTATCTTTTCCGAACGTGCTGCGGGTTCGACCGATACCGGCGCAGTCATGGCAATTTTTTCGGATGGCTTGCCCGCGGCCCCTCGCGTGGACAGGTTGTTGCCAAAAATATAGTCGGCAATCAGTCGAAATCCGCTATTCGAGGCCGCACCCATGTCGCCGTCAACAAAAGTCTCAGCCACAATGACCGGGCGATATTGCCGAATCTCGATATTTTCGACTTGCTCCAGCTTCTCGAAAGCCGGTTCCTCTATCGCCATAGCTGCCTCGCCAAGAAATAATACAATCGCTGTAAATGCCAGTAACAGCACGTTTCGACTCATTGGGGATACCCTTACCAGTCGGCTGCTCTTCGTTAAAGTGCATCAGTCAAAGCTTGGAACACCGTCAATATTGAATTGATTTTTGTATCGATTCTGTACGGCATCGCACGCAGGCGCATAAAGACGATCGGACGTCAAAGTAGTGCGTGGTCCTCAATGTCCGAGTTTGGCCGATCAGCGATCGTTTTCCCAAAGAACCAAAAGAACCCATACAGCTATAGCCCCCGACGCAGTGCCCAGCCCCACACGGGACGCCAATACCGTCCCCCAAAATGCAAAAACCCCAACCGCGATGGCCGGACTAAGTGCAAGAAACGCAAAACAGAATTTTGGTGGGGCGTGAGTGGCTGTCCGCGAGTTGACGTCGCCCAGCGGCAACTGAGGGTCGACCGCGTGGAGTGGGGCACTTCCGATCGGCTTGGATGCATAATGCCCGGGTGACCAACGACCAAAGCCCGGCCTTCCAGTCCCTGACCGGCATCTTCGAGCCGTCGGCGATACAACAACTGCCGGACGGGCGTTTTCTTGTCGTGGAGGACGAGAAGAGCCACCCGTTCAGTCTGGTCACCATCGGCGCGGATGGCCGCATCGACAGCACGGCGCTCACTGCCGGACTGTTTCAGATCTTCAGCGGGTTCTGGAAGCTCGATGACCTCGAAGCACTGGCTCTCGACCGCGCGGGCTTTGTCTACGGCATCACCTCGCACTCGCGCGATGACGATGGTGACGAGAAGAAGTCCCGTGAAAAGCTGGTCCGTTTCCGGGTCGAGGGCAAGCGGGTGGTCGACCCCAGGGTTGTCGGCGGATTGAAGCAGGCCCTGACCTCGCGACATGACGTGCTGGCGGCCGCAGCCCAGGTAGTGGACGTCAAAGCCAACGGTGGACTCAATATCGAGGCCTTGGAAATCAGCCCCGACCAGCAGCGACTGTTAATTGGTTTCCGTAGCCCGTTGCGCGACGGTCGAGCGCTCATCGCCAGTATCGAAAACCCCTCTGCAATCTTCGAATCGGATGAAGCTCCGCGAATCGCGCCATTGCTTGATGAACTGGATCTTGGCGGCCACGGCATCCGTGGGTTGTCATACGTTCCCGCCATGGGAGCCTATCTGGTGATCGGTGGCCCGACTTCACGCGAACCGGCCAACTTTGGCCTCTGGCGCTGGAGCGGCGAGCCAGGTGCGCCAGCGAACCGGTTGAGCGTTCCGGGTTTGCGCAGCCTTGAGAAGGCTGAAGGGGTAAGCCCGGCCGTCATCGGCGGGATGGAGCGAATCGTCATCGTCAGCGACGACGGAAACAGGGATGCCGGACGCTTTGCCAGCTATCTTCTGCTCGACCCGCGCGAACTGCAGACCGCAGCTTGATCGGCGTCCCCGCCTCGGCCTGTTTGAGAAAACCGGTTAAGCCACTCATGCAGTCGCTCCATATCAGGGGGCAGCGGAGCATTGGACAGGGCATGCTCGATGGCGGCATCACGAACGTTCCAAAGTTCGGGAGGGATCTGAGGTATTTTGACCGTATTAGGTGTGGTACTCATTTTGGATTTTCAGTTGCCTAAGAGATCAATCCTGAGCCCTGAACTTAAGGATTAAAACCCGAAAGTCTTTTATCAGTGCAGGATCCGGCGGCATCGGCAGCGGCTGCGCCCGGCTGATTGCACGTTCTACCGCGTTGTCATAAGCGGCGTTACCACTAGGACGTGTGACTTTTATCGTCAATACGTGGCCGTCTGGCAGCATCACAAGATCGAATATGGCTTCGGGGTTTCCTTGAAGATTCGGCGGCAGGACAATGAAACGCTGGATCTTGGTCCGAATGCGAGCGATGTATTCACTCTTTGCCTGAGCCGAAGTTGCTTCTTGCGCTGACGATTGAGGGTCTCTGGAACCACCTTGCACTGCATTCTGTGCGAAAGCAATATTCGAGAGGCCAATTGCGACCATTAATATGCAGACACGATATGTCATCGCTTTCCCTCCGCTGACTCGTTTTTCGCAAATGTTTCGCAGGCATTAAGAAACGCCACAGCTCGTTTGTATTTTTGAATCCGGGCAAGATCACGATCCGTTGGTTGAGGGATTCGGGACAGATCCAGGTTGTCCTTCAAATCCGAGAGTTTGACTTGCCTGCCAATCGGATTTGCAGCGGCGCGGGCCACAAAATCGTCGTAGGGTTCGTCCTCACTCCGTTTAGTCACGGACTCTAACCCGGCAATTACTTCTTCCGAAAAGCCTTCTGCACGCAAAGCCTCGAAGGTCCAGGCGGAATCCTCTACTACGTCGTGCAGGATCGCCACTATTCGTTCAGCGGTAGTGGATACGCCTAGCATTACCCGCAGCGGATGAAGAATGTAGGGCGCTCCAGCCTTGTCCACCGCGCCAGCGTGTGCCTCAGCAGCTATTGCAATGGCTTTTTCGAGGGTGCTCATCCTGTTAGCTTTCCTATTGGAGCTTAACCTTCATCGCCGGCAGTGCCGACGTAAGCAATATCACCAGTCACCTTTGAAACTAGGACAACAGTGCTGCTTTCAAGCATCATCCGGCGATCACTACGCTTAACGTAAGCGATCCAGAAATCCCGAAGCACTTCATCTGAAAAGTTGTATATGAAGGGAAGGCGACCGGTTAACTCATCAAGTGACAACACTTTGCCGACTTTTCCAGTGAGGCCGAACTCGTGTTGAACCCTGGCTGCCGCGATTGAGCGTGCGGCTTCTCGACTGACCTTCACTTCATTACGCAATCGTAAAGACTCATACTCACGTAACCTTCCCGGGTCGGACCAAGCGAAGTCTTTGTAGTCTTGGAAGTTGATTTACCTTACTTTGGATATTTCCAGCTTAGAAGCTCATTTTTACCACCAAAATTACCGCGCTAAGTGTGCAGTCGCCCGTTTGACCTTCCGCAGAATGCATCTTTTACTGCCAAAAATGCACCTCTAAGGCCAAAAACATGAAGGGCTTTGACGTATAGAGGTCACAAATCAATTTGTTATGCCGGTCCGACCCGAGCCTCGCTATGGCGCTTCGGGCGAAATTGCGCACCCCGCCCCGAAACCTGCACGGTCCACCTTCGCCGCCTTTACAGGGAGTCTGCGCCAACGGCCTTGATGACAGGTGCCCACCGCACGATTTCGCTCTTGATGTACGCGCCGAACGCTTCGGGGGTGCTGGTCAGCGGGTCTGCGCCGCCCGCCGCAAGCCTTTCCTTGACGTCGTTGCCGCTCATCGCCTTCTGCAGCGCCGCGTTGAGCGTCATAACGACGTCGCGCGGCGTCTGAGCCGGCACCGCAATGCCGTACCACTGCGTCGCCTGAAAGCCTGTCACGGTTTCGCCCACGGTCGGCACGCCGGGCATGATGGCCAGGCGCTTCTCGCTGCCGACCGCCAGCACGCGTAGCTTGCCCGCCTCGATATGCGGCATGAGCGGCGTCAAACCCGTCAACATCATCGAAGTCTGCCCGGCGATCAGGTCGATGAGCGCCGGGCCCGCGCCTTTGTAAGCGATGTGCGTGATGTCGATCTTCGCGAGCAGGCCGAAATAGGCGCCCGCGAGATGCGACGCGCCGCCTGCCCCGCCCGAACCATACGTCAACTGCCTGGGCCGCGCTTTTGCCAGCGCTACCAGGCTTGCGACATTGCCGGCCGGCAGGGACGGATGCACGACCATGCCGTAGGGAATATCCGCTACCAACGAGACCGGCGCGAAGTCCTTCACCACATCGTATTTCAACGCGGGATAGAGCGTGGGATTGACCGCGAAAATGCCGATATGGCCCAGCAGCATCGTGTATCCGTCGGGCGCTGAACGCGCGACGAACTCGCTCCCTATGGTGCCGCCCGCGCCGCCGCGATTGTCCACGATCACCTGCTGGCCGAACGACGTGGTCAGTTTCTGCGCGAGCAGTCGGGCCAGCAGATCGGTCGGGCCGGACGGTGCGAAAGGCACGATCATGCGGATCGGTTTACCAGGGTAAGACTGCGCGTGAGCGGCACCCGCCGCGCCGAGACAGACAATGGCGCATGACATCACAACATGTTTCATGTTCATATCCCGGTCTTGTTATAGGGCGACTACACACTTGTCGACGAACTCGTCCACCGCGGTCTTCTCAAGCCGCGCCTGGTTCGTGCACAGTTCCAGGATTGACGCCTCCGCCGATCCGCTGAAGCGCCGGGCCAGATTGCGCCGGAACTTCTCCTCCAACATCGCGAACCCTTCCACCCTGCGCCGCGGATGGCCCAGCGGGTATTCGATCGCCATGGCCGGCGCGTGGCTGCCGTCTTTGAACGTGATCTCCAGCGCGTTCGCAGACGAGCGCTTGGCGGGATCGTAAAAGTCGCGGGTATAACCCGCATCTTCCACGATCCGGATCTTCGCCCGCAGCCTGTCGATAGCGGGCGCTGCTGCGAAATCGTCCTGGAGATCAGGCGAGGTCAGGCGGCCGTACAGCAATGCGACCGCGACGACGTATTGGGCGCAATGATCGCGGTCTTCGGCGTTGTGCAGCGGCCCTCTCTTGTCGTTGATGCCTATCATCGCCTCCTGGCTGCGGATCACAATCGACTCGATATCGTCTATCCGGTCTATTACGAAAGGCCGCACCTTGAACGCACACTCCACCGCGGTCTGCGTGAGCATATCCGCGGGAACAAACTTGAACAGAATATTCTCCATGACATAGCTGCCCAGTGCCCGCTCAAACGTAAAGGTCCCGCCATGGTAAAGCGCTTCGTAGAATCCGAATTTCTTCGCCGTCAGCACCGACGGAATCGCCATCGCGCCGCGCATCGCCAGCAGCGCGAGCTGCACACCCCGGCTCGTCGCGTCGCCCGCTGCCCAGTTTTTACGGGTGCCTACGTTGGGGGCCTGGCGGTAAGCTTTCAGCGTGATGCCGTCCGCCCATGCATTGGAAACGGCGCTGATGATCTGGTCCCGCGTACCGCCGATCATATGTGTGATCACCGCCGCCGAGGCAACGCGTATCAGCGCGGCATGGTCGCAGCCGATGCGCGTGAAGCTGTTCTTGATCGCGATGCCGCCCTGTATCTCATAGGCCTTGATCTGCGCCGTCAGCACGTCGCGCACGGTGAGCGGAGCGTCGCCCCTTGCGCGGCGACGCCGCGAAAGGAAGTCGGCAGTGGTGAGGATCGCGCCCAGATTATCCGACGGATGCCCGCGTTCGGCGGCAAGAAAGCAGTCGTTCGAATCGAGCCACCGGATCATGGTGCCGAAGTTGAATGCGGCGCTGACCGGATCGAGTTCGAACCCGGTGCCGGGCACCCGTGCCCCGCGGGTGACGACGATGTCCGGCACGACGGGGCCGAGAAAATGCCGGCACTCGGGATAATCCAGCGCCTCGAACGCGCACCCCAAGGCATCGTTAAAGGAATAGCGCGCCGTGCGGTACGCCTCCGGGTTTTCGATCGTGAAGTTACAAACGTAATCCGCGATGTCCACCAGCACCGCGTCCGGCAGCGGCCTTACATTAAGTTCCGGTTCGGTTACATTCACCTCTCTTCATCCTCCATACGCGACCCAGCCTTACGAAAACTGGGAATTTAGCACCTATAATACCCTCTGCGCATCACGCGATGCGGTTCCAGGACGGAGAAAAAATTGGGCAGACTAGACGGCAAGGTTGCATTTCTTACCGGCGCGGGCGCTGGCATTGCGAAGGCGACGGCAAAAGCTTACGTACGGGAGGGCGCGAAGGTGACTATAGCCGAAATCGATGCTGAGGCCGGCGCGCGGGCGCAAAAAGAAATCGGCGACGACGCGCTGTTCATCGCAACCGACGTCACCAGCGATGAGAGCGTCGCGCGCGCGATTCAGGCCACCGTCGAACGGTTCGGCAAACTCAACGTGATCATGAACTGCGCAGGCGGATCGCTGCAGGAAGACCGTCCCGTTCACGAAATGCAGATCGAGATCTGGCACCGCACGATGGCGCTCAATCTGCTGCACCCGTTTCTCACCTGCCGCCACGGCATACCGCACATGATCCGGGCCGGCGGCGGCTCGATCATCAATTTCGCTTCACACCTCGGAATGATAGGTTCCGAAAAGCCCGCGTATGCGGCATCCAAGGGCGGCATCGTGTCATTTACCAGGACACTCGCCGCCCAGTACGTCGCGCATGGAATCCGCGCGAATGCCATCGCGCCGGCGATCGTGCGCACCGAGCGTTCGATCGAGCGCTGGGAGAATAAGGGTGCCATGAACGCGGAAAAACCCTCAGCGGCCATGCGCGAACGGCTCCTGAAACAAAAGCTCTACCCTTTTTCTGTCGGGGAACCGGCGGACATCGCGGCAATCGCCGTATTTCTGGCGTCCGACGAATCGCGCATGCTGACCGGAACGACCATATCCGCAGATGGTGGACGCTCGTCCTACTTAAAGGTCAGCGCGGAATAAACTCCCGCCAAGGATTGCATTGCTCCTCTTCTCTGGGAGCTGGCTAGCCTAGTGGATCACGCTGCGACGACCGGTCTTGATGATGATGACCGTGACAATGGCGTCTTTAAGCTTTGCAATCAACCTGAAGTCGCCAACGCGATAACGCCAAATCCCCGACAGCTCGCCTCTTAGCGCGCGGCCGAAGCGGCGTGGATCACCGGCGAGCACATTGTCGCGCCAGCCCGGCGGCAGTCGCCGCGCCATATGTCTACCGACCTGACGGTGTAACTGCCTGGCCGAATCCGCAGGCAATCCCAATACCGCTCCCAAAATGCAAAAAGCCCAACCGCGATGGCTGGGCTAAGTGCAAGAAACGTAAAGCAGAAAAATGGTGGGGCGTGAGTGGATCGAACACTCGACCTACGGATTAAGAGTCCGCTGCTCTACCAGCTGAGCTAACGCCCCATGGGGAATGGGCGTCTATTTTAACGTAGCGCGGCAAAAACCGTTTACCTTTTATCGCGCAGAAACGATTTGAGCGCGGCTTTTATTATTTCGCACGGGATATCGAGCGCGCAAGCGATCGCAACGGCGAACAGTGCCTCCGCCATCCGCGTTGAGCCAGTGGATATTTCACTGACAGGGATTGCGCATTGCCGCACTGCGCCCCTGGTTATCACGATCTCCGTCACGCCGGCTCCCGCGAGCGTTGCCGTCATTGCGTTACCGCTATTTTTCCTGAGCACCGGATTATCGGGGTTCACGGCAACCCAGCAGATCGGCACTTGCAACTCCGCGGCCATGCTCACGCAGCGCGCATCGTCGGCATTGAGCACCGCGTAGCGCGATGCTGCTTTCAGCACCAGAGACTTGGCCGCCGCGAGCGTCTCCGCCAAATCGATGCCGTCCTGCCGCGGTTGAGCGAATTCGACATCGAGCACGGCGCCGACGTCGCAACTATCCACTGGCATTCCCACCGCGAGCAGGCTGGCGCTACCGAGTTCCATTACGACGGCTTCGACGCGTGGATCCAGCATGACTGCCCGGGCCCGCGGGCCACCGGCGCTGTCTTCATCGCGCATGGGGCGGGTACCGACCGTTACGCCGCCTGAATACGCCAGCGCAGTCGTTTTGCCGGATGCTTCGAGAATATGCGCCACCATGCGGGTCACCGTCGCCGCGCGCGGACTGCCGGCGATGGCGACCGTCGGCACGCGCCCGGTCTGCCCCTCCGGAAAATCACGCTGCAGCAACGCGCCAAGAATCCTGTTGCGATCGCAGCCGACAAGCAAGTGCCCCTGGAATCCCGGACAAGCATTCACCTCGCAGACTGCGCCGCCGCCATTCCGGTAGGTGCGCGAAACGTCTGCGCTCAGATAATCTATCCCGACAGTTTCGAGCTTGAACGCCTGCGCGATGAATTCGGCCATCTCGCGCACGTCCGGATGCACTTCTTCCGTAACGTCGACACCGTCGCCGCCGGATGCGATGGTGTTGACGCCATGCAGTTGAACGTGCCGGCCTTGCGATGGAACCGATGAATAGTCCAGACCTTGCGCCGCCAGCATTCTGGTCATTTCGGGGTTCGGCGCCATGCGCACACGTTTTTTTCCGAAATCAAACTCGAAGCCGCTACCATCGCCGCGCGCGGGATCCCGGTTGGCGATGGCAAGCAATTCGTCGATGGTATGGATGCCATCGCCGACGACATGCGCCGGAATCCATCGCACGGCGGCGACCAGCCGGCCACCTATCACGAGCAGACGGTGATGGAACCCGGACACGAGATTTTCGATAAGAACGCTGCCGAGCCCTGCATCCGTGGCCGTCTGAAAGGCGACTTTCAATTCCTGGCCGTTCCTGACGCCGACCGTGACGCCGCGGGTCTGCAGACCGTGACTGGGTTTGACGACTACCGGATAACCGATTTGTGCAGCGGTCGCCGCAGCCTGCTCGAATGTTGCCACCGGAATCTGCTGCGCGGTCGGCAGGCCCAGGCCGCGCAGCAGATGATGAGTGGCGATCTTGTTGTGTGAAATCTTGGCGCCCGCTTCAGAAGTGCGGTCGCTGACGGTCTCGTGGATATGCTGCAGGTGGACGCCCTGCCCGAGCTGCATAAAGCGCGCCGAAGAACACAGCCGGTAATGCGGAATGTCGCGCTCGCGCGCGGCGTTCACGATCGAGTATGTCTGGACGTCCAGATGCATGCCCCGCGCGAATTGCAGAAAGTTCGCGAGATTCTGCTGCAAGGCGGGATGGCCGGCGCGCACCAGCCGCGCCGGATCGAGCGCTTCCCATCCCGCGGCGATAAATGCGCACGCGAGCTGCATCGCCTGCGCGGCGACTTCCGGCACCTGGTAACCGCTGAGCGCAAGCACGTCGCCATTTGCGGCGCGGGCGTAAGCGGCGTCGTTCACGCACCCGCATCCCGCGTTTTGCAACTGGGCGGTCAACCACGCCAGGGTCATCCCCAGCGCGGCCGGCGGTTCGGGCGGGAGCCGCGCTCGCTCCAGCGCGGGCAGAAACCCGGTGCCGGCAAGTTCCGGCAATACCTGCGAGAAATAAGGCGGCAGCGCCGCGATCCTGTCGATCGACAACGCGGCCGATCCGGGCACGGGCTCCAGACGGCCCGCGACGGCCGGGAACGCGCAATGAATATTCAGACCCATGAAGATCTGAATACCGCTTAACCTGAACATCGGGGAATGTTAACGCAACGCGGAAAAGGCGTTTACTGTTTCTCGCGCGTCAGCGGCACAAAGCGCACGGCGAGCAAGTTGCGCGTCGTCGTCCCGCCGTCGGCGTTTTTTTCGATGACCAGCAACTGCTGTCCACTCCACTGCGGGCCGACCGGGATCACGAGTTTGCCGCCCGGCTTCAACTGTTCGATCAATGCCGGCGGGACGGCCGGAGCACCGGCGGTGACTATGATGGCGTCGAACGGCGCGTGCGCCGCCCAGCCTTGATAGCCGTCGCCGCTGCGCGCGCTGACGTTGCGGTAACCGAGCGCAGCCAGGCGCGTCGCGGATTCTTTTGCCAGCGGCTCGACGATTTCGATGGTGTAGACCTCGCGCGCGAGCTCACCGAGCACCGCCGCCTGATAACCGCAACCGGTGCCTATCTCCAATACCCGGTCGGCGGGCTTGAGATCCAGCAGGTCCGTCATCAGCGCGACGATAAACGGCTGCGAGATCGTCTGCCCGTTGCCGATCGGCAGCGGACGGTTCGCATACGCCAGCGGCGCCACGTCATCCGGCACGAAGCGGTGGCGCGGCACCTTCTCCATTGCGGCCAGCACGCGCTTGTCCAGGGCCCCGCGTTTAGTCTCGCTCTGCGTCTCGCGTGCAAGCGCGGCGATTGTTTCGACCATCGCTTTGCGTTGCGCCGCGTAGCCGTCCTGACCTGAGGCGTCAGTCATAGACGTGAAAACCAAAATCAGAAACCATATCTTGCCGCGGATACACGCAGATAAACGCGGATACGTCCGGAATTTTTTGAACATCTGCGTTCATCCGCGTTTATCTGCGGCCAAATTCCGCTTTTGATTTTCCAAATGAAACAGGGCGCACGGAGTCGGAGGCGCCGGCATCTTCGCCTTTGAGGCACGAGCTCATGAACTTCTTGCGCTCGTCGCCCTTCTTCTCCGTCGCCTTGTCATTACAGGCCTTCATGCGCTCCTGCTGGGCTTTCTGCTTGGCGGTCGGCTCTTTCTTCGGCTTCTCTGCCGCGGGCGCAGCTTTTTTCTCGGCTGCAGGCGCCGCTTTCTTATCGTCGGTCTTGGCTTTGTCCTGCGCGTACGCAAACGGCGACAACGCGAACATGAAACAAAGTGCTGAGATCAGTTTTTTCATTTTTTGCTCCCTGGTTTATGTTTAACGGTCCGCCTGCTGCTCGACGGGATGCCCATTATTAACCTCCTGCCACCTGGAGGCAATAATACTTAAGGAAGCCCCCCCCTTTCGTCGTTCCCGCGCCGGCGGGAACCCGGGAAATCCCAACCGCCTCTGGATACCGGCCGGCGCGGGTATGACGATAGCCTAGGGCTTCCCTAGTTCAAAAGCCTCTGCCACCAGCCGGTAGGACTCGAGCCGGGTGCGGTAATCGCCGGTGATGGTAATCATCATCAATTCATCGGCTTCGAACTGCGCCTGCAGCGCGAGCAGCCTGGCCTTGACCGTCTCCGGCTTGCCGATGACGACGCGGCGGCGGTTATACGCGATGCGCTGTTTCTCCTCAGCGGTATAAGCGCGGGCTTCGGCTTCCTGCTGGCTCGGCACCTGCGAATTGATGCCGTAATCCATGTTGAGCCGCCGCAAATCGATGCTCATCGCGCGCCGTTCGGCTTCGGCATCGGTTTCCGCGCAGATCACGAACACGGTCAGCAAAGCATGCGGTTCGGCCTCGCGCGGCGACGGCTGGTAGCGGTGCTTGTAATCACGCATCACGCCGTCGCCGCCGTCGGCGCTGATGAAATGCGCAAAGGCAAAACGCAATCCGAGCTGCGCCGCCAGCGCGCCGCTGTAGTCCGAAGAACCCAGCAACCATACTTCGGGCGCGGTCGGCCCCATCGGCTGCGCTTTGACCTTTGCGAACGGATGGCCGGCCGGCATGGCATCGTCGAGATAGGCGACCAGGTACTGCACCTGCTCGGGAAAATTGTCCGCAGTCGGGTAGCTGCCGCCGCTCATCGCCATCGCAGTGGTCTGGTCGCCGCCCGGCGCGCGCCCGACACCCAGATCGATGCGCTCGTCGAGGTTGCCGACGCGACCGCTGTGACCAGGATTTCCGGGCATGGGTCAGCCAGCGCCTGCAGCGCGTGATGCTCGGCCAGCCAGTAGCGGTAATAGCCCAGCTTTTCCACCGCCTGCGCGAGCTTGATCGTTTCCGCCACCGCCTGCGCGGCCGTGTGCCCGCTAATGATGGGCGATTGGTCGAGGACGCTTAATTTCAATTGAGTCAACCCAAGTTAGGTCAAAGGCGAGCCACAGAGGGCACAGAGGACACAGAGAAAAGCGAAAAACAAGAATGGATAGTCTGGTTTTGGTTTGTTCTTCCTCTGTGATCTCTGTGCCCTCTGTGGCTAAGCTTTGCCTGAGTGACTTAGCGCTCGGACCCGCGGATGAATTCGTTCAGCACGGCATTCCAGGCGAGTGCCAGGTTGGTGCGATTATAGCCGCCGCCGCCAAAACCCATGATGCGCCCGTTCGACAGCTCGTTGGCGAGCTCGCACAGGCTTTTCGCCGCGTGCGCATGCGCGGCGGGTGAATACTTGAGATGCGCGAGCGGATCGCCGGCCAGGCTGTCGGCGCCGCACTGGAATACGATGAACTCCGGTTTGGACTTGCGCAGAAAATCGACGATGCGCTCCCATTCGCGCGTGAACTGCTTGTCGCCCGACCCCGGCTGCATCGGGATATTGATTTTCGTGCCAGCGGCCGCGCCTTTACCGGTCTCTTCGCTGCCACCCGTGCCCGGATAGAGAAACATGCCGTCCTCGTGGATATCGGCGACGAACACTTCGGGGTCTCGTTCATACGGATAATAAAGACCGTCGCCGTGATGCACGTCGATATCCACGTAAGCCACACGCTTGATGCCGTATTTCGAACGCAACGTGTCGATGACTACGCCACAGTCGTTGAACACGCAGAAGCCCGCGCCAGTGTCGCGCCGTGCGTGATGCAGACCGCCGATAGGCTGAAAGGTACGGTAGACCTCGCCGCTCATGACGCGTTCCAGCCCTTCGAGCGCCGCACCGACGACGGCGGCGGACGCATCGTAAACACCGGGATAAGCGGGCGTGTCGCCGTAATCGATCGACCCCAGGCCGAGTTCGGACAGACCATCGACGCGCTCGACGTAGGTCGCAGTATGGAAACGCTCGATCTCTTCGCGCGATGCCGCGCGCGGCTCGGCAAGCTTCGCTTCTTTGTCGAGCCCCTGCTTGAGGGTTTCTTTCCAGAACGCATCCTGGCGGTCCGGCCCGAACGGGTGCCCGTTCGGAAAACCGTACTTGCCGAGCGCTTCGCCTATATAAAGTAAAACTTCCGCCGCCATCACAACTCCTTGCGCCTCTCGCCTCTCGCCTCTCGCCTCTCGCCTCTCGCCTCTCGCCTCTCGCCTTTACTCAGTCCAGCTTGGCGCCGCTTTCCTTGACGAGCTTCGCCCACTTGATAACGTCGGCGTTCATCATCTTGCGCATTTCTTCCGGCATGTTGCCAACCGGCTCCGCACCGTCTTCCGCGATACGATCGCTGACTTCCTTCGTGCGCAGGACCTTGACGATTTCGTCGTGCAGACGCGTGACGAGGGCTTTAGGCATCTTGGCCGGTCCGACGACGCCGTACCAACCGACGACTTCAAACCCGGGCAGCACTTCCGCAACTGCGGGAATGTCGGGCTGCGCGGTCAGGCGCTTGGGCGTGGTGACCGCCAGCCCACGCACTTTGCCTGAGCGCATCGCGGTCATCGCACCGGCCAGCCCCGCGAAATTGTAATGATATTGACCGCCGATGAGATCGATCAGCGCGGGCCCGGTGCCCTTGTAAGGAATGTGCTGCGCCTTGACGCCCGCCATCAGATTGTAAAGCTCGCCCGCCAGGTGGCCGCCGCTGCCGATGCCGGCCGAGCCGAAATTGAGCGCGCCTTTGAAACTCTTCGTCCACTCGACGAATTCTTTCAGGTTCTTCGCCGGCAAAGACGGGTTGACGATCAGCAACAGGCCGGCGGCCGTGAGCTGAGTGATCGGCGTGAAGTCGTCCACCACCTTGTACGGGAGCTTCGGATTCAACGCCGCGTTGACCGTGTGCTGATGGTAAAGCACCGCCAGCGTGTAGCCGTCGGGCGGCGAGTGCGCGGTAATCTCCGCCGCTATCACGCCCGACGCGCTCGCGCGGTTGTCGACGATGACCTGCTGCTTCAGCGTGTCGGTCATTTTTGCGGCGAACAGCCGCGCCAGAAAATCGGTAGTGCCGCCGGGTGCCGCCGGCGTAATCAGGCGGATCGGCCGGCTCGGGTAATTGTCGGCGGCGTGTGCCGCGGGGCAGAGCCCGGCAGCCAACGTGAATACTGCAAATAAGCTATGAACTCGTTTCATGTACCGCTCCGGTTCGTTATGAGTCTTGTTAGAAGTAATCTCAAATAAAATGTTCGTCACTGAATGAGCCAAAAAATCCCTTCCCCTTCAGGGGGAAGGTTAGGATGGGGGTGGGTCTGACTACACCTCACCCATCCCCACCCCGACCCTCCCCTTGAAGGGGAGGGAGACAGTTTTTGAGACCACTTCTAAAACAACGCGAGTTGCGTGTCGCCCTCGCGCTTCACTATCGGCGGCCTGAACCGCGTCGTCACCGGCGTGCGGTGCCGCCTGCCGACATCGAAACCGAACCGCTTGCTCGCGATGTCAAAACGCTTGCGCAGCAAATCGGCCAATTCGCCGCTGCCGCGCATGCGGCTGCCGAAATTCGGATCGTTGTCGCGCCCGCCGCGCATCTGGTGCACGCGGCTCATCACGTGCTGCGCTTTCAGCGGGTAGTGTAACTCAAGCCAGTTTTTGAAAAGGTCTTTCAACTCGTACGGCAGCCGCATCAGCACATAGCCCGCGCTGCTTGCACCCGCCTCGTGTGCCGCCTTCAGCACCGGCTCGATCTGGTGGTCGGTCAGAAACGGAATCACCGGCGCGACGAGGACGCCGACCGGTATGCCCGCCGCGTTCAGGCGCCGTATTGTCTCGATGCGGCGCGCCGGTGCCGAGCAGCGCGGCTCCAGCCGCCGCGCCAGATCGTGATCGAGA
>JAIOOZ010000333.1 GCA_021414185.1 Betaproteobacteria bacterium | reverse complement strand
CGGATTGCTCGCTCAGGAACTGCGCAAGCGATTCGCCGGCAATCTCGCTGCCGATGACGATCAAGGGCGGCGCTCCGCCGCTGGCGTAATGCTGGCTGATGAACGCTTCGACGATCTGCGGCAACTCGTGACCGCCCGCATTGCGCGGGAAGAAGTTCTTGTCGCCCAGATGGTGGCCACCGCGGATCATCACCAGATTAACGCAGACGATTTCACCTTCCGCCGCACACGCGATGATGTCGGCGTCGCGCGCGACATTGCTGCTGACGAACTGCTTTTCGCGGACCCGCCGCAAGGCGCCGACCTGGTCGCGGAAAATCGCCGCTTGCTCGTAGTTCTGATTTTCAGCAGCAGTGTCCATGCGCGTGATCAGGCGTTCGACCGCTTCATCGTCCTTGCCGCGCAGGAATAGCTCCGCGCTCTTCACGTCATCAGCGTAGTCCGCAGCGTTGATGCGTCCCACGCAGGGCGCCGTGCAGCGCCGGATCTGGTGCAGCAGGCAGGGACGCGAACGATTCTCGTAGACGCTGTCAACGCAGGTGCGCAGGCGGAACACTTTTTGCAGCAGCTGCATGCTTTCACGCACGGCGCCGGCGTTCGGAAACGGGCCGAAATAGCGGTCGCGCGGATCGAGACTGCCGCGGTGAAACGCGAGCCGCGGAAATTCATGCCGCGTGAGCGCCAGGTACGGGTACGACTTGTCGTCCCTGAAAAGTATGTTGTAGCGCGGATTAAGCGACTTGATCAGGTTGTTCTCGAGGATCAGCGCTTCGGCCTCGGACCGCGTCACCGTGGTCTCCAGCGCATGCACCTGGCCCAGCATCAGGCGGATGCGCGGCGACAAACTCGATTGTTTCTGAAAGTAAGACGAGACCCGCTTCTTGAGATCGCCTGCTTTGCCGACGTAAAGCGCATCGCCGGTCGCGCCCAGCATGCGGTAAACACCCGGCAAATGCGGCAGATTGACTATGACTTCGCTGGGATCAAACACGCTCATCTCGATTGCAGATGTTTTGATATATCGGCGAATACGGCTTCGAACATGGCGGGAGTGAGGCGGCGCGTGTTCGTATTATAGCGGCTGCAGTGGTAGCTATCGTAGAGCACGAACCCGTTCGGCAGCGCATGACGCGCGCCGTGGCGGAACGGAAACAACGCTTTCCTGGCATCGAGCGCCATCAGCACTGCCTGGTGCGCGACGGTCCCCAGCGCCAGTACCGTACTTCCCTTCCCCATCGCCGCGAGTTCCGATTGCAGGTATCCGTTGCATTGCCGCACTTCGGCGGGCCCCGGCTTGTTCTGCGGCGGCAGGCATTTCACCGCGTTGGTAATACGGCACCCGCGCAATTGCAGGCCATCATCCGCGCTGACCGATTGTGCGGCGCTGGCGAGGCCGAATTTGTGCAAGGTCGCATACAGCAGGATACCGGCGTAATCGCCGGTAAACGGCCGGCCGCTGCGATTGGCACCGTGCATGCCGGGTGCCAGCCCGACAATCAACAAGCGCGGATTGGCATCGCCAAACGGCGCCACGGGCCGTGCGTGGTAATCAGGATGGTCACGCCTGACCTGGTCGAGAAACCCGGCGAGCCGCGGACAGTCGCGGCATTTCAGCGAAAACTTCATGGCCCGGCGGCTGCCGCTGGCGACTAACGGTACAGCGGAAGGTCGCCGCTGTCGACGCCGATGGCACGCACCGTGGCGACCGCGTCGAGATAATAGCGGTCGTGCTGCAGTTGGGCGACAGACTCCGGGCCGCCGCGGCCGTGGATGCGCGCGAGACGCGCCAACGCCATCGCCGGCATCGTATAGTCGAATTTATCGAGCAATTGATCGGCGGACTTCGGATCGTTGCATACCAGCACCATGTCGCAGCCGGCGCGCACCGCGGCATAAGCGCGCTCGACCACGTCGCCCGCAGTACTCGCCCCTTCCATCGACAAATCGTCGCTGAATATCATGCCGTTAAAGCCCATCTGGCGGCGCAGTATCTGTTTCAGCCAGACCGCGGAAAAGCCGGCCGGGTGCTCATCGACGGCAGGATAAACCACGTGCGCGGGCATGATGCCGCCGAGCCCGCTTTCGATCAGGCGGCGAAAGGGTTTCAGGTCTGACTCTTCAAGTGCTTCCAGCTGCCGCTCGTCTACCGGCATTTCATGATGTGAATCCGCTTTGACATGACCGTGTCCCGGGAAATGCTTGCCCACCGCCGACATGCCGCCGTGCCGCAAACCGCGCATCAGGCCCAGCGCGAGATCACCTATCGCCAGCGGATTGCTGTGAAATGCGCGGTCACCGATTACGCTGCTGTTGCCGTGATCGACGTCGAGCACCGGCGTGAAACTCAAATCGACGCCGTGCGCGCGCAATTCGGCAGCCAGCACATAGCCGACCGCCTCCGCCAGCATGCGCGCATGCCTGGTATCAAGGTCCCAGGCGACGCCCAGTTCGCGCATCGCCGGCAACACCGTAAAGCCGTCGCGAAAACGCTGCACGCGCCCGCCTTCGTGATCGACTGCGATCAACAACTGCGGCTGGCGCACCGCATGAATCTCACGCGTCAATGCTATCAGTTGTTCAGGCGACGCATAGTTCCGCGCAAAAAGTATGACGCCGCCAACCAAAGGGTGCGCGAGGCGCTGCCGGTCTTCGGCGGTCAGTTCGGTACCCGCCACGTCGAGCATGACCGGGCCGTGGGACAACTGCAGCGGCGAGCTCATTGTTTTTCCAGCACGACGCAGGCGCAAGCCAGGCTTTTCTCGTCGCTGATGGTGACAAAGTGGCCGACGATGCCTTCGGCGGCGACCAGCGCGGCGAGCTTGGGATGAAATTCGAACCCGGGTTTGCCGCGCCGGTCCGGCACGACGCTGATGCATTGCAGGGTCACAGGAAAGCGGAACCCGGTGCCCATCGCCTTCGAGAACGCTTCCTTGGCGGCAAAGCGGTTGGCCAGAAAAAATACCCGGTTGATGGTTTTGGCGTAACCCGGCCATTCGCGCTCGGTCAGGACGCGGCGCGCGAACCGTTCGCCGTACTTTTCGAGCAACCGCTTGACGCGATGCGGCTCCACCACGTCTACGCCTATACCGTAAATCAAGAGCGGCCAGCCCTGGCGATTGCGGCCAGATAACCACGCACCGTGGGGGCGAGCCCCGCCTCTATCGCATCGGCGACCAGCGCGTGACCGATCGACACTTCCAGCACCTGCGGCACTGCGGACAGAAAAAGCGGCAGATTCTGCTGATTCAGATCATGCCCCGCGTTGACGCCGAGGCCGGCGCGTTGCGCTGCCTGCGCGGTATCGGCATAACTCTTCAGCACCGCCTGCTCATCCGCGCGGCCGAATGCCTGCGCGTACGGTTCGGTATATAGCTCGATGCGGTCTGCCCCGAGTTCGCGCACCGCGACCATCGCATCCGGCAGCGGGTCCATGAACAGGCTGACGCGCATTCCCAGCGCCTTGAGTTCGGCGATCAGGGGTTTGAGCCGGGCGCCATCGCGTTTGATGTCCCAGCCGTGGTCGGAAGTAAACGCAGTGGGATCATCCGGCACCAGCGTGCATTGCTGCGGCATCGCTTCGCGCGCGATATCGATCAGCCCTTCGAACGGATTGCCTTCGATATTGAATTCGGCGCCCGGACGTTTCTTGAGCAATGCCGACAACTCGCGCACGTCATCGATGCGGATATGCCGGCTGTCGGGACGCGGATGCACGGTAATGCCATGCGCGCCGGCGTCCAGGGAGATCGTCGCCGCGCGCGTGACACTCGGAATGCCGAGCGAGCGCGAGTTGCGCAGCAATGCGATCTTGTTGAGATTGACGCTCAGGCGCGTCATAGCTGTTGCATATCCTTCAATAACTGCCGGGTATTCAGCGTCTGGTTGCCAAGGCAGTGATTAATCAGCATGCGCATCAATGCCTTGCTCTGCTGCTGGGTAACCGGACTCGAATACTCGTCGCGCGCCATGTCGAGCAGCGTTTGTCCCGCCAATTCTAACCGTTTTCCGTCGTCGCCGCCCCCGCTGCCATCACGCGCGGCGAGCACGGGCCCGCGTTCGAGCAGGTAATGATAATTGCGGTCCGCGCGTATCGCCTCGCCGCTCATCACGTCGTGGTCCAGCGTCAGCGCGTATCCGGCCTCTTTCAGAAACTGCTGCTCGAAGCTGCGCAGCGTCATCGCGTGGTCCCCGCCGTTGCTCAGGATGCTGAGCGTTGCGTGGTAGGTCTCGTAGAGGGCTTCGTGCGCATCGTCGCGCGCCAGCAGCTTCAGCATCAGTTCGTTCAGATAGAAACCGCACAACAGTCCGCGGCCCGTCAACTGCGGCAGCCCGCCCTGCCATTCGGCCTTGTGCAGCGTGCGCAACTCGGCCTTGCCCCCCCAGCTGAGCAACAACGGCTGAAACGCCAGCAGCACGCCGCGCAGCACTGAACGCGGCCGCCGCGCGCCGCGCGCGACCAGCGCCACGCGGCCGTAATTGCGCGTGAACGCCTCGATGATCAGACTGGTTTCGCGATACGGGTAGCTATGCAGCACGAAAGCGGGTTCTCCATCATGGCGCACCCTGCCTGCATCAGCCATAACCGAGCTGCTTCATGACCTGTTGATTTTCCGCCCAACCGCGTTTGACCTTGACCCACAGTTCGAGATGGACTTTGCCGCCGAACAGTTTTTCCATGTCGAGGCGGGCCTTGGTGCCGATCGCCTTCAGTTGCGCGCCCTTGGTGCCGACCACGATGCCTTTGTGCGAGTCCTTGTCGACGAGTATGGAGGCATGGATGCGCCGCATGGTGCCTTCCATGGAAAATTTGTCGATGATGACGGCACTCGCGTAGGGCAATTCGTCGCCAAGCAGGCGAAACAATTTTTCGCGGATCAGTTCGGCCGCGAGAAAACGCTCGCTTGATTCGGTGACCTCGTCCGCGCCATACAGCGCCGGCTGCACCGGCAGATAGCGGCTGATGGTCGTCGCGAGTTCGTCGACGCCGTGCCCCTTGGACGCGGAGACCGGAACGATTTCGGCAAACTCATGCGCGCCGGACACTTCGGTGATGAAAGGCAGCAGGAGACCGCGATCGGCAAGCCGGTCGGTTTTATTGATGACCAGAAGCGTTTTGCGTTCTTTCGGCAGCAACGGCAGCAGCGCGCGGTCTTCCGCGCTGAAGTGCCCGGCCTCGACCACCAGCAATATCACGTCAACGTCGGCCAGTGCCTGCGTCACGGTGCGGTTCATCTGGCGGTTAAGCGCGCTGGTATGGCGCGTCTGGAATCCCGGCGTATCGACGAACATCAGCTGCGCGTCGTCGCGCGTCAGTATGCCGGTGATGCGCTGCCGCGTGGTCTGCGGCTTGCGCGAGGTGATGCTCAGTTTCTGGCCGACCAGGCGGTTCAGCAGCGTCGACTTGCCGACGTTCGGACGGCCCACGATCGCAACATAGCCGGCACGAAAATCTTTTGCGGTATCGTTCATTGAAGTCCGTGCATTTACGTTCGGCTGCCGAGATCGTACGCGCGGCGCGCGGCAACCTGCTCGGCACTGCGGCGGCTGCTGCCCTCGCCCTGGGTGCGGATATTCAACTCGGGGATCGCGCACTCGACGCGAAAACTCTGCTCGTGCGCCTCGCCCCCCGTAGCTATCACGGAATACTGCGGCAGCGCGATACGGCGTGCCTGCAGGAATTCCTGCAACTGCGTTTTGGCGTCCTTGCCTACGTTCTGCGGATCGGCGGTTTTGAGCGCCTGCTCGAACAACCGCGCCACCAGCGCGCGCGCCGCATCGAATCCGCCGTCGAGAAATGCCGCACCGATCAAAGCCTCGAGCGCGTCGGCAAGTATCGAAGGGCGCTGCGCCCCGCCGCTTTTCACCTCGCCTTCGCCCAGCTGCAAATGGCGGCCGAGGTCGATCCGCTGCGCGGTTTCGAACAGGCTTTGCTGGTTGACGAGGCTCGCGCGCAGGCGCGAAAGCTCGCCTTCCGGCAGCTGCGGGAAGCGCTCGAACAGCAATGCGGCGACGACGCAGTTCAATACGCCATCGCCGAGGAATTCCAGCCGTTCGTTATGCGTCGCGCCGAAGCTGCGGTGAGTCAGTGCCTGCCGCAGCAAATCGGGATTGCCGAATGAGTAACCCGTGGTTTCGGCGAGGTCGCGACGAAGCATGCTTTGCCGGTCAATTACCCGTGCCGCTCCGGCTACGGACCCGACGACGAACTCGGCGCGAAATCGATCAACAGGCTGAAGTTCTTGAACAGCGGCACCTTGACCTGATAGCTCGCGCTGAGCGTGACGTTGTTGCCGTCCTTCGTGATTTCAACGTCGTCGCCGCCGATTGCAGTAATGCCTTCGATATTGGCGTAAGCCGCCCACGAGGTGGTGAAGTCACGTCGCGTCCCGTTCCTGACCTCGGGTTTGACTGCCAGTGTACGCAATATTTTTTGCAGGGCCATGTATTCGCTATAAGGCTTGAACAGCTTGAAGCCGAGCAACGCGATCAAAATCAGCACGACACTAACCATGAGCAAGCCGCTCAAACTCACACCCAGTTGCTTTTTCATGCTGCCCCCTGTCATTTTATCGATTGCCCGATGCGTTTGAATTCATCGAAATTCCACCAGATCAAAAACGCCTTGCCGACGATATTCTGGTCCGGCACGAAGCCCCAGTAGCGGCTATCGCTGCTGCTGTCGCGGTTGTCGCCCATCATGAAAAAATGCCCAGGCGGCACCGTGCACGTAAATCCCGCTTCATTGTAGGCACAATTCTCGTGAAAAGGGAATCGCCTGACGTCGGAGATGCGCAGTGTCGGGATTTCCGGGTTGAGCAGGATCGCGTGCGGCTGCCCGGGCGCGAGCAATTCCTTCAGCCGCTGGGTCGATACGAAGCTCAGACCGCTTTCCACGTAGTTATACTGGCCGTCCGCTTCAACCTTGATTTCCTGGCCGTTGATCGACAGGCGCTTGTTCTGGTAAGTGACCTTGTCGCCAGGCACGCCGACCACGCGCTTGATGTAGTCAAGCGAAGGATTTTCCGGATAACGGAACACCATGACGTCGCCGCGCTGCGGGGTATTGAGGTCGAGAACCTTCTTGTTGATGACCGGCAGGCGTATCCCGTAAGTGAACTTGTTGACCAGTATGAAATCGCCGATCAGGAGCGTGGGCAGCATGGAGCCAGACGGAATCTTGAACGGTTCGACCAGAAACGAGCGCAGCAGAAACACGATCAGGATGACCGGGAAGAAGCTCTTCGGATATTCGATCCACCACGGTTCGACGGCATCGGCAGCGCGATTCTTGCGCAATACGTAATAGTCGAGCAGGCAGACCGCGCCCGTCAGCATCAGCAGCGAAAACATGATCAAAGCAAAATTCATTTAGAGCCCCGTCTACGAATGCCGCTTCAGACAGACAGCGGGCGGCGCTTGCAGTTCTGACATGCGCATCATTTGCTCTCCACCTGCAATATGGCCAGAAACGCTTCCTGTGGAATTTCCACGTTGCCGACCTGTTTCATGCGTTTTTTGCCGGCCTTCTGCTTCTCGAGCAGCTTCCTTTTACGCGAGATATCGCCACCGTAACACTTGGCCAGCACGTTCTTGCGCAGCGCCTTGACGTTTTCCCGCGCGATTATATGCGCGCCTATCGCGGCCTGCACGGCGACGTCGAACATCTGGCGCGGAATCAGTTCGCGCATCTTCTGCGCCAGCTCGCGGCCGCGATACAGCGCATTGGCGCGGTGCACGATCAGAGACAGCGCGTCGACGCGGTCGCCGTTGATCAGGATATCCAGCCTGACGAGGTCGCCGGCGCGGTATTCCTTGAAATCGTAATCGAGCGACGCGTAACCGCGGCTCGACGACTTCAGTTTGTCGAAAAAATCCATCACGACTTCGTTCAACGGCAGTTCGTAGGTCAGCATCACCTGCCGTCCGAGATATTGCATGTTGCGCTGCACGCCCCGCTTTTGCGTGCACAGCGTTATGATCGCGCCCACGTAATCCTGCGGCACCAGTATGGATGCCGTGATGATGGGCTCGCGTATCTCGTTCACTTTCGACAGGTCGGGCAACTTCGAGGGGTTCTCGATTTCTATCAGTGTGCCGTCGTTCAGATGCACCTGGTAGACCACCGTCGGCGCCGTGGTGATAAGTTCCATTCCGTACTCGCGCTCGAGCCGCTCCTGCACGATATCGAGATGCAGCAGGCCGAGAAATCCGCAGCGAAAACCAAAACCCAGCGCCTGCGATGATTCTGGTTCGTAGCGCAGCGATGCATCGTTCAGGTGCAGCTTTTCCAGCGCGTCGCGCAAGGCGTCGTACTGGTTTGAGTCGATCGGATACAGTCCGGCAAACACCTGCGGCTGGATTTCCTTGAACCCGGGCAATGCCTCGGCCGCCGGACGCTCGACGAGGGTGACCGTGTCGCCCACGCGCGCCGCCTTGAGTTCCTTGATGCCCGCGATGACGAATCCCACCTCGCCGGCGCCCAGGCTCTGCTTAGCGCGCGATTTCGGCGTGAATACGCCGACCTGCTCGCACAGATGCTGTGTCTTCGTCGACATCAGCAGGATGCGGTCTTTCGGGCGCAACTCGCCATCGACCACGCGCACCAGCATCACCACGCCGACGTAGTTGTCGAACCACGAATCGATGATTAATGCCTTCAGCGGCGCTGCCGGATCGCCGCGCGGCGCCGGTATGCGCGCAATGACCGCTTCGAGTATGTCCTGCACTCCCAGGCCCGATTTGGCGCTCGCCAGCACGGCCTCCTGCGCGGGAATGCCGATGATGTCTTCGATTTCGGTGATTACGCGTGCCGGTTCCGCCGAAGGCAGATCGATCTTGTTGATCACCGGGACGACTTCCACGCCCTGCTCGGTGGCGGTATAGCAATTGGCGACAGTCTGCGCTTCGACGCCCTGCGACGCATCGACGACCAGCAGCGCGCCTTCGCATGCCGCCAGCGAGCGCGAGACTTCATAAGAAAAATCGACGTGCCCGGGCGTGTCGATCAGGTTGAGCAGATAAGTCTGACCGTCGAGCGCGCGATACTGCAGGGCCGCGGTCTGCGCCTTGATCGTGATGCCGCGCTCGCGCTCGAGATCCATCGAGTCGAGCACCTGCGCTTCCATCTCGCGGTCGGAAAGGCCGCCGCAAAACTGGATGAAGCGGTCGGCGAGCGTCGACTTGCCGTGGTCGATGTGCGCGATGATGGAAAAGTTGCGGATCTGCTGCATGTAAGAAAAAGGGCACGCGTAACGTGCCCTTTTCTGAAATAAAACGTGATTTTAGCCGATTTTGTTCAGGTATTCATTAACTTTGGCGGCGTCCAGGTGGTAATGACAGAGCTCGCCATCAGCGCCCATCAGCACCGGCACCAGTTCGCCATACTGCGCTTCGAGCAGCGGATCGCTGTCGACATCGATGACTTCCAGCTCAAAACGATCGCCAGCCTGCAGCGTGCGCAAGCCCGCGATCATGTCGTCGCAAAGATGACAGTACGTGCGCCCGTAAACGGTGAGCTTGATAGTGTGTTTACTCGATGCGGAACGGGATATAGAGCGCGTTGCCGCCGCGCCGCACCAGCATCGCCACGATCTTGCCTTTTTCGAACTGGCCCATCAGCTGGCTGAACTGCTCAAGCGATTTTACGTCCTGGTTGTTGACAGCGAGAATGATATCGCCGCGGCGGATGCCGGCTTTCGCGGCCGCCCCCTGCGCTTCCTCGACCAGGATACCGCCGGTGATTTTCAGTTCCTTGCGCTGTTCGGCGGTCGGCTCCGACAATGTCATGCCCAGCTTGCTCACCGATTCGGCCGGCGGCTTGGCGCCCGGACGGCGCGGCGCGCGCTGCGCGGCGCGCGCTTCTTCAGGCATTTCGCCGACAACGACGGTGACCTCGCGCGTCGCTTTGTTGCGCATCAACTGCATGACCGATTTCACGCCCGGCTTGGTGCTGCCGACGAGCCGCGGCAAATCCTCCGAGGAAACGACGTCCCGGCCACCGAATTTGAGTATGACGTCACCCGCTTCGACGCCGGCTTTTTCCGCGGGACTGCCTTTTTCCACCGAGGCGACGAGCGCGCCAGTGGGCTTCTGCAGGCCGAACGATTCGGCGAGTTCGCGCGTGACGGGCTGTATGACGACGCCGATGCGGCCGCGCGTGACCTTGCCGCCGGTCTTCAGCTGGGTCGCGATGTCGTTGGCCACGTCGATCGGAATCGAAAACGACAGGCCCATGAAGCCGCCGGTGCGGCTGTAAATCTGCGAATTGATGCCGATCACCTCGCCGCGCATGTTGAAGAGCGGTCCGCCCGAGTTGCCGGGGTTGACCGCGGCATCGGTCTGGATGAAAGGCACGAAGTTTTCCTGCGGCAGCGAGCGGCCCTTCGCGCTGACGATGCCCGCGGTCACCGAATTTTCGAAACCGAACGGCGAGCCGATCGCAATCACCCACTCGCCGACCTTCAGTTTGTTGGGGTCGCCGAACTTGACGGCCGGCAGGCCCGTGGCTTCGATCTTGATCAGGGCAATATCGGTGCGCTTGTCGCTGCCGATGACTTTTGCCTTGAATTCGCGCTTGTCGGTGAGCTTGACGTTGATTTCGTCGGCGGCCTCGACCACGTGCGCATTGGTCAGGATGTAGCCGTCGGTGCTGATTATGAAACCGGAGCCCAGTGAATTGTTCTGGAATTCACGCGGACCGGGATTCGGCACGAAGCGCCGGAAAAACTCGTAGAACGGATCATCTTCCTGCAGTTGCGGCACCTGCGGCGTGCCGAGCGGACTGCGTACCGTCTGCGTAGTGCTGATATTGACCACCGTGGGGCCCTGCTTTTCGACGAGATCGGTGAAGTCCGGCAGTTGCGCGAACGCTGTCAACGGCAGCAACAGGAACGCGAACAAAACAAATTTTCTGAACATCTGACATCCCTTTTTACGGCTGTTTTTTTAAATGCACTTCAGTCCTGCACTGCACTGCCCTGCCCTGCCGCGATCAGCGATCGGCAGTCTTCAATGCAAACGATTCGGCGATTTGTTTAACCGTACGCGCCGGCGCTTCACCGACCACGGTCACCATCTGGTCGGATGTCGATTTCACGTACATGTTGACCGCCCCCTGGTAAGTCGCTCCCGGGGCTGGCGGGGATTTTGGCATAGGCTCGAGAAATACCGACACCGCGGCGAGGCCATCGGAGTAGACGATATGCGAAACCGGCGTGGCGCGGCCGGCGATCGAACGCCGCATTTCGGTCAGCTTCCTGAATCCGGCGAGCTGGTTCTTGAGCGCCCAACCGCTGTCCGCGGGGGTTTCGTTGCGCTCCAGCGCCGTGCGATCGACGTGCCACGACTGGCTCTGGCTGGCGAAGCGGGATTCGATCATTTTTTTGTTGACGACGTTGCCTATTGTCAACTGGGTGAACACGAACAAATCAACTTGCTCGCCTTTTTCGCTGTAAGTGCGGGCGCGCAATGCCAGGCCGGTCACGAGTTCGGCGCAATACTTGTGGCCGAAGCGCAGGTTGTCCTTGGGGTCGAGCGCGATGACCTGGCAGTCGTAGCCGGCGACGCGGTCCTGCCCGCCTTTGCTCACCACGTAATTGTCGGTGATGCCCGTCAACTGCTCGGGCAACAGCGCCGGAAACTGGCGCGAACTGCGTTTTTCGATGATCACCGTCTTGCTGTCGGGCAGATAGCAGGTGACATTCTCGTTGTTGCGTATGATTTCCCGCGGCGGACCGTCCAGCGTTTCAAGCTTTTCGCGCTCGCCGCTCGCGTCAGCCAGGTGGGCGATGCGCGAAGTCTCCATCTGGCGGCCGTGATGATAGACAAAAGTCCCTGCGTAATTGAGTTGGCGTGATGCGGCGGCGATTTTCTTCAGCCAGCTCATCGCGTCGGCGCCGTTTTCGGCGGCGGAACTGCCTGCGCAGCCGAAGGCGCCCAACAGCGCCAGCACCGCGGGAACGGCGGGCCGCAGCGCGCGCGGCCTAGCGGCCATCGCCATCGCGCGGTTCCGACACGGTTCTCACGTACGGCGCCACGCCCTGGAATGCGGTGCTCGGCGAGAATTCCTGATGCGCCATCAGGTATTCATTGACCTTGCCCTCCTTGACGGCGACCACCAGCGGCGTAGGCGGGTCGATGCGCGCAACGGCGGCTTCGTCGATTTTGGGCGCGGTGGCGATCTGCCCTTGGGGGCTCAAAGGATTGTCGGTGAATACCAGCAGCAAAACCACCGCGATCGCGCACACGGAGGCGGCCATGGAAAGCGCAAGGTTGGCGGATTTTCGCAGCGTAAGGCGCGGCGCAAGCTGGGTGGGTTCGTTCTTCATCTGCGCCTGAAAGCGCGTCATGAAGTCGTCGCGCAGCATCGGATCCCCGCGCATCATGTCGCCGATCAGGTGAAAAGTCGCCCAGGTTTCGCAACATTCGTCGTTTTGCTTGAGGTTCTGCACGGTCTGCCGCGTTTCCGCCTGCCCCGATTCACCGTCCATGAACGCTGAAATTCGATCCATTACCATCTCCTGTCTTTCGGGGTGTCGAGCTGCGGCCGCAACTGCTCGGCGATCGCCTCGCGCGCGCGGAATATCCTCGAACGCACGGTGCCTATCGGACAATTCATGATCTGCGCAATTTCCTCGTAACTCAGGCCGTCGATTTCACGCAATGTGATCGCGGTCCTTAACTCTTCAGGCAACTTCAGCAGCGTGGAGTTCACCGTTTCGGCGATCTGCCGCGTCATCATCTGCTGTTCTGGCGTATTCATGTCCTTTAATTGCTCGCCAACCTCGATATCTTCCGCTTCCTCGTTGTCGACCTCGGTTACAGTCGGCGCGCGCCGTCCCAGCGCAACGAGATAGTTCTTCGCCGTATTGATGCCTATCCGGTACAACCACGTATAAAACGCGCTGTCGCCGCGAAACGACGGCAATGCGCGGTAGGCCTTGATAAAGGCCTCCTGCGTTACATCTTCGACCTCGCTGGCATCGCGAATAAAACGCGACAACAGACGTGCAAGCTTGCGCTGGTACTTCACTACCAGCAGCTCGAACGCCTTCTTGTCGCCGCGCTGCGCCCGCTCAACCAGTTGCTGGTCGACTTCACGTTCGCCCATGAAACCGGTCCCTGAGTTCTTATGCTTTGCCGGCGCTAAGCCCGCGAAAACAAAGCGCTAAGTATACCCCAGCCCGCGTCTCAAAGAGGGTGAAGCTGAACCGTTATGCGAGAGACAAGCAAAATTGCGAATTAGTTCACCGGCGAACAGGGTTATTCAAAAAAGGCTGTATTCCCGGCCCGCCGGCAGCTCTTAACGGGAAGCCGCAGCCTGCCGCAGGCCGCGCGGCACCAGCCAGCGCTCGGCCAGGCTGAAGCCGCCTTCGATCAGCAGAGCGAGCAACGCTGCCGGCACGGCGCCGGCAAGGAGCAGCACGTTGTCGTTCACGGCGAGTCCGGCCACGATGCGCTCCCCATAGCCGCCGGCGCCTATGAACGCGGCTATAGTCGCCGTCCCCACATTAATGACCGCGGAAGTCCGCACCCCGGCCAGAATGGTGCGTGATGCCACCGGCAGTTCGATGAGCCGCAGGGTCTCCCGCGGGCGCAAACCCAGGGCCGCGGCCGCCTGCTTGAGTCCCCGCGCCACTTCCGCCATGGCGGTAGCCGTATTGCGCACGATCGGGAGTAACCCGTAGAGAAACAACGCGACCAGCGCCGGCAGCGTGCCTATCCGGTCCAGCAGCGCGATCAGGAACGCCAGCAGCGCAAGCGAGGGTATCGTCTGCAGCACACCGACTGCCGGCAAAATAACGCGATGCGCCGCCGTCGAGCGCCCTGCCCATATGCCGAGAGGAATTCCCACCGCGCAACTTGCCGCCAATGACACGAATACCAGCACCAGATGCTGGCCGCTGACGCGCAGAAAGTCGTCGCCAAAAAACCTCACCAACAGCCCGCGTGGCGCCTGGGCGCCCGCGACCGGCGCCTGCGTGACAAACGCTTCCGCGACCTGCGCGAACGATTTGCCGTCGAGCTCGACTGCCGCATTCATGGCAATCATGTCCGCCGGCGCAATTTTTCCTTCCAGCGCCGCCAGCGCCGCCCACGTTTTGGGCAGGCGCTGCGGCAAATCGGCGCGATGCAGCAGCACAGCCGCGTACGGCGGGAAAAAATTGCGGTCGTCGGCGAGCACGCGCAAGCCGTAGCGCTTGATCTTCGCATCCGTCGTGTAAACGTCCATCAACTGGATGCGCCCGGCCGCCAATGCTTCGTAGGCGAGCCCGTGATCGAGCCCGCGCGCGGCAAACGGCAACGCATAGGCCTTTTGCAATGCCGGCCAACCGTCTTTGCGGTTGAGAAATTCCTGCGACAAGCCAACGGCGAGGTCGGCATGCTTTGCCAGATCGGAAACAGTCGCTATGCCGCGTTGCCGTGCAAGGCTTTCGCTCATGGCCAGCGCGTAGGTATTGCTGAATCCCAGCGGTACCGACGCCACCAGTCCGTCTGCTGCCAGCGCGCGGTTGATATCGTCGAGCGTAGCGGCGGATTTCCTGCCGAGCAGTTCAAATGCAATAGTGCCCGAATACTCGGCGTAAACATCGATAGCGCCGTTTTTCAGCGCGGCATACACCACTGCCGTGTTGCCTAGTCCTGGCTTGAAAGTCACCTGCGCTTCGCCTGTCGCGCGCGCAGTGCGCGCCACGATTTCACCGAGAATATAGGATTCGGTAAAGCGTTTGGAGCCGACCGCCAGTTCCGTGGCGCACGCTGACAACGCCCACGCGGCCATCACAGCCAACACGGCTGCGAATTGCCAAACCGCGCGATGACGGGAACGATTCACTCGGGCGTAATGCCGGCGGCCTTCACGATCTTGGCGAACTTCGGAACTTCATTTTTGATGTACGCCGCAAACTGGTCCGGCGTGTTGGTCACCGGGTCGACGCCCTGCCCGATCAGGTAATTCGTCATTTCCTTCTCGTTGACGATGCCGATAATCACGCCGTTGAGCTTGTTGACGATCTCACGCGGCGTGCCCGCCGGTGCGAGCAGCCCGAACCACGTAGTGATGTCGTAACCGGGCAACGCCGCTTCCGCAACCGTCGGGATTTCCGGCAATTGCGACGACCGCTTCGTGCTGGTCACCGCCAGCGGGCGGATTTTGTTGCTTGCGATCAGCGGCAAAGTACCGGAGATGCCGCCGAAATAGACGTCGATGTGGCCGCCTATCATGTCGATCAGCGCGGGGGTGGC